>CAJPUA010000040.1 GCA_905373705.1 uncultured Schwartzia sp.
GCGCAGCGTCGTTCATCAGTTCGAGGAATGGGTAAAGCTTAGTAAGAAGATCCCTCCGGAGGCGCTGGTTTCCGTGGCGATTATCGAGGACGCCGGACGGCTGGCGGATCTTATCGCCAGCCATTTGAGCCTGACCCCGGAGACGAAGCAGGAGGTCCTGGAACTCTTGGACGTTCACGCGCGAATGGAGCGGCTGTTTGCTCTTTTGACGCGGGAAATGGAAGTGCTGGCCTTAGAACGCAAGATTGGGACGCAGGTGCGTCGTCAAATTGAAAAACTGCAAAAAGAATACTATCTGCGGGAAAAAGTAAAGGCGATCCAAAGCGAGCTGGGCGATAAAGATGGGCGTCAGGCGGATATAGCCGCCTACCAGAAGAAGCTGGAGGAAGAAAAATATCCGGACGCGGTGCGAAAGGTTGTGGAAAAGGAAATTTCACGCCTCGAAAGCAGCGGGAATTATTCGGTGGAGAGCGGCGTCATTCGCACCTATATCGATTGTCTTTTGGACCTGCCGTGGGAAAAAATGACGGCGGATACGATCCAGATGAAAAAGGCGGCGCGTATTTTAGAACATGATCACTACGGGTTAGAGAAAGTAAAAGAGCGGATATTGGAACACCTGGCGGTGCATAAGCTGCTGACGGGAGCCGCGCCGGAAAAGGAGGATGAGAAGGCGAGGCGCCGCGCGCCGATTCTTTGTCTCGTCGGTCCGCCGGGCGTGGGAAAGACTTCGCTGGCGTCCTCTGTCGCGCGGGCGATCGGCCGCAAGTTTGCCCGGGCGTCCTTGGGCGGGATCCGGGACGAAGCGGAGATTCGCGGCCATCGCCGCACTTACGTAGGAGCGATGCCGGGACGTATTATCGAAGGCCTGCGGCGGGTGGGCGTGAAAAATCCCGTATTTCTTCTCGATGAAGTGGATAAACTCAGCCATGACTATCAGGGCGATCCGGCGGCGGCGCTTTTAGAGGTTCTTGACCCGGCGCAGAACGATACATTCAGCGATCGGTACGTCGATCTGCCCTTTGATCTGTCGCAGGTCTTCTGGATCGTTACGGCCAACGATCTGGGAGGGATTCCCCGGGCCCTGCGCGATCGGCTGGAGATTCTCACGCTTTCGAGCTATACGGAGCAGGAAAAGCTGGAAATCGCTAAGCGCTATCTCTTGCCGCGGCAGCGGCGGGAAAACGGATTGGATGATAAGGCTCTGACCCTCGGCTCGGGCGTTATCAGCCGAATCATTACGGAGTATACGCGGGAAGCCGGAGTGCGCGAGCTGGAGCGGCGATTGGGACAAATCTGCCGCAAGGCGGCGCGGCAGATCGTCGAGGGTGGGAAAAAGACGATCAAGGTGACGATTCGCCAGCTGGAAGATTATCTGGGACGACCTAAATTCCTTCGCTCGCGCGGCAGGCAAAAACCGGAAGTCGGCGTTTGCACCGGTATGGCGTGGACGGAGGCGGGAGGCGACATCCTGCCTACGGAAGTTAATATTTTCAAGGGGAAGGGGAAACTTATTCTGACCGGGAAACTGGGCGAGGTTATGCAGGAATCGGCGCAGGCAGGGCTTTCCTATATTCGCAGCCGGACGCAGGAATTTCATTTGCCTGATAATTTTTATGAAAAGCAGGATATCCATATCCATCTGCCGGAGGGCGCCGTCCCGAAAGACGGCCCTTCAGCGGGAATTACGATGGCGACGGCGATGATCTCGGCGCTGACGCATAAAAAAGTGCGCGGCGACGTCGCTATGACCGGTGAGATCACATTGCGCGGACGGGTGCTTCCCATCGGCGGGCTGAAGGAAAAGGTGTTGGCCGCTTATCGGGAAGGAATCCATACGATTATCCTGCCGAAGGAAAACGCGCGGGACATTGAGGATATTCCGGAAACGGTACGAAAGACGCTGGAATTTGTTCCCGTAGAGAACATGGACGAAGTCCTGCCGCATGTCTGGGAGAGCGAATGATGGCGGAGCGCGTGACGGTCACCCGGGGAGTGTATTTAGTGTCGGCGGTTCGCCGCGATCAGTATCCCGCGGAAGAAAAACCGGAAATCGTCTTTCTCGGCCGTTCTAACGTCGGCAAATCGTCGCTGATCAATTCTCTGACCCGGGTGCATAATCTCGCCCGGGTTTCTTCGCAGCCGGGTAAGACGCAGACGATTAATTTCTACGAAGTGAGTCTTAAAATCGCGGGGGAAGAAGCGCGCCGCGATTTTTATTTAGTCGATCTGCCGGGTTACGGCTACGCCAAAATCGGCAAAGGGCAGCGGGCGATATGGCAGAAGTTTATCCGTGAATATTTGCTTTCTTCGCCGCGGATTTCGTTTGTTTGCCAGCTTATCGACGCCCGGCGGGCGCCTATGCCTTCGGATATCGAAATGTTCCATTGGCTGGTGGAAAACGGCCTCGCCGTACTTCCTGTGGCGACAAAGATCGATAAAGTCAAAAAAACCGCTCGGGCGAAAAATATCGCGGCGATACGCGAAGCGCTTGCCGGGCCGGAGATTGACATTCTGCCGTATTCTTCGGTAAAAAATGAAGGACGTTCAGATTTGCTTGACGTCATCGCCGCCGCTTTGGTAAAATAAAGCAGGTGCTTATTTTGTCAAAGGGGCGAGGGAGATGCTGACAGAGTACGACAAAGAAATTTTGAACGCGGTGCAGGGAGATCTGCCGATTGCTCCGCGTCCGTTCGCCGTGCTGGCAGAGCGGCTTCATACGGAAGAAGAGGCGCTCGTCGCTCGGCTTCGGGAACTGGCTGCGGAAGGCTACATCCGACGGATGGGCGCGTATTTTCAGTCGGAGGCGCTGGGCTATCGAGGCTCTCTGGTGGCGCTTGACGTGGCGCCGGACAAGGTCGGCGAGGTGGCGGCGGCGATCAATCGCTACCCATCGGTGACGCACAATTACGAGCGGCGCGGGGAGTTTAATCTGTGGTTTACGCTTCAGGTAGCGTCGGACGCCGACCGCGAGGCGGTGCTGACACAGGTGGCTTCCCTGCCGGGGGTTCGTCGATGTCTTAATCTGCCGTCGGAGAAAAAATATAAAATTCGAGTTCAGTTTGAACTCCACTGAGGGGGGTGGCGGGAATGCTCGATGAAACGGACAAAGCCATTGTCCGCGCGTTGCAGAACGATATTCCGCTGGTCGCTCGTCCGTACGCGGCGCTGGCGGAGACTGTAGGACTCCCGGAGGAAACGTTTCTGCGGCGGCTGAAAAAACTTAAAGAGGACGGGAAATTACGCCGGATCGGCGTGGTCTTGCAGCACCGGCAGGCTGGCTTTACGGCGAACGCGCTGTGCGCCTGGTCGGTCCCCGCGGCGACGGTTGATGAGATCGGCGCGGCGGTCAGCCGGGAAGCGGCGGTGTCTCATTGTTACACCCGGACGCCCGCACCGGAGTTTCCGTACAATTTTTATGTGATGATCCACGCGACAAGCCGCGAGGCCTGCGACGCCATCGCCGAACGCATTACGGCGGAGCACGGTCTGAAGGAGCGGCAAATATTCTATTCCGTGCGGGAATGGAAAAAAGTATCGATGAAATATTTTGTGGAATGATTTATATAACGTAATTTTGCATCGCCGCCGGTTCCCGCAAAGGAGCCGCCGGCGATTTATTTTTCTTGACGGAGGCGAATTTTTCGGGCTATAATAGCCAGTGGGAAAATAAAAGTCAGGGGCTGTCGGCTTTCGCCGACGGGCCCCCTTTTGGCGTGACGGGAGAGAAAACAATGAAAGCATTGTTCGCGGCGCTGCGGCAGGATGAAAAGATCGCCGAGGTAGGCGCGCGTTTTGCCCAAAAAGAAGGACAGAGCTTTATTTATGGCATATCGGGAACGGCGCAGCACGCGGTCTTGGCCGCGGCGTATGAAGCGTCGCCCCGGCCTTTGGTCATCCTGGTGCATGATCGGGCGGCGCTTTTGGCGTGGAGGGAAGATCTGAGTTTTTTCCTGCCGGCGGTTCCCGTGCTGGAGCTGCCCGAGGTCGACATCGCGACGTTCACGGCGGCGGCGAAAAGCGTCGATCTTATGGCGCAGCGCATGGATGTTTTGGGGCGGCTCATGCGAAAGGAACCGGTTATCGTTCTGGCGCAAGCCTTTGCCGCGGTGGAGAAGGGGATATCCCGGCAGGATTTTGAGCGGCTCAGCCTCCGCCTGAAGCTGGGCGATCATATCGAAAGGGAGCGGCTTCTGCGCCGCCTTGTGGAACTTGGCTACGAGGCGTCGCCGGAAGTGGAGCGTATGGGGCAGTTCAGCGCCCGGGGCGGAATCGTCGATTTTTTCCCCATCAATCAGCTGGCGCCGGTGCGAGCCGAGTTTTTTGACGACGAGATCGATTCCCTGCGGGAATTTGATCTGGAGACGAAGCGCTCGCGGCGCAATATTGCGTCGGTCAGCGTCCTGCCGCTGGCAGGGACGGATGAAAACGGGCGGCCGGAGATGTTCCTTTCGTACTTAGAGGGCGAGGGCGTCGTTCTCTTCGACGAACCGGCCCGTCTCAAAGAACAAATCGAGCGGCGTGTCCAGGAGAATCCGGAGATAAAAAAGCAAATATTCTCCTGGGAAGAGCTGCTGGCGGGCGCGGCGACCACGACCGTTATCTATGCGGCGCTGCTCTTGCAAAATATATACGGGGCCCGGCCGAGCGCTATTATCAGCCTGACGGCGAAGGCTGCGGCGCCGTATCAGCGCCAGTTTGAGCTGTTGGCGGAAGATGTCCGGCAATGGCTGAAGGAAAAGAACCGCCTGCTGTTTTTGATGAGCGACGCGGCGAAAGCGAATGCCTTGCGGGACACGCTGACGGGCTGGCGGTCGCCGGTGCGGCGCGCCCCACGTCCGGAGATATTGGAGCCGGGTGTGGCGACAGTCGCGGAGGGAGTGCTGGAGCAGGGCTTTGAGGCGCCGGGGGCGAAGCTCGTCGTTATCACTGAGAAGGATATTTTTGGGCGGCAGAAGAAAAAAATGAAATCTCCGCCTGCGCCGCCGGAAGTGAAGATCTCTCATTTCCGGGAAATCCATGAGGGCGACTATGTCGTTCACGTTAATCATGGAATCGGTCGGTACATCGGCGTTGTCACGTTGGAAACCGCCGGCGTGAAGCGCGATTATCTTCATATTAAATACGGCGGGGATGATAAACTGTTCGTCCCCACGGATCAGGTCCAGCTGCTGCAAAAGTACATCGGCTCCGAAGGCGAGGCTCCACGGCTCTCGCGTATGGGTGGAGCGGAATGGAACAAGGTGAAGGCACGGGCGCAGGCGTCGGTGGAGGACATCGCGAAGGATCTCCTGCGGCTTTACGCGGAGCGTCGCAAGGCGGCGGGATTTGCTTATCCGCCGGATACGCCGTGGCAACAAGAATTTGAGGAGGCTTTTCCTTACGAGGAAACGTCCGATCAGCTGACCGCGGTGCGCGAGATAAAAGCCGATATGGAGCGCCCCTTGCCAATGGATCGCCTGCTTTGCGGCGACGTCGGCTTTGGCAAGACCGAGGTCGCGATCCGGGCAGCGTTTAAGGCGGTTATGGGCGGACGCCAGGTGGCGGTGCTGGTGCCGACGACCGTCTTAGCGCAGCAGCATTACCAGACGTTTACGGAACGGTTTCGAAATTTCGGCCCCGCCGTCGACGTTATCTGCCGCTTTCGCACCGCGAAGGAACAGAAGGAAACGCTGGAACAGGTGCGCGACGGGCGGGTCGATATTCTCATCGGTACGCACGCTCTGCTCAACCAGCATCGGGTGGAGTTTCGCAACCTGGGCCTTCTGATCGTCGACGAGGAGCAACGATTCGGCGTCAAACAGAAGGAAAAAATTAAAAAGCTGGCGCTCGGCATCGACGTTCTGACGCTTTCCGCTACGCCGATTCCCCGGACGCTTCACATGTCGCTGGTGGGGGCGCGGGATATGAGCATTATTGAAACGCCTCCGGCGGAGCGCTTTCCCATTCAGAGCTATGTCATCGAGGCGAACGACGGTATTATCGCCGGCGCGATCCGACGGGAAATCAAGCGGGGCGGGCAGATTTATTTCGTCTATAACCGTATTGAGACGATCGAGCGGATGTGGCGTCATCTTGCCGAGATCGTGCCGGAAGCGCGCGTCCAGATCGCACACGGTCAGATGCCGGAGGAGCGGCTGGAGCGGGTGATGATGGATTTCTATGAAGGGAAATATGACGTCCTTTTGGCGACGAGCATTGTGGAAAACGGACTGGACGTTGCCAACGCCAATACGATCATCGTTTATGACGCCGATCACTTTGGCCTCTCGCAGCTCTATCAAATGCGCGGACGCGTAGGACGCTCCAGCCGTATGGCGTTCGCGTACTTCGTTTATCAACAGGACAAGGTGCTGACGGAGACGGCGGAAAAACGCCTGCAGGCAATGAAGGAGTTTGCTGAACTGGGGGCGGGATTTAAGATCGCCATGCGTGATTTGGAGATTCGAGGTGCGGGGAATCTGTTAGGCGCAGAGCAGCATGGTCATATCGCCAGCGTCGGATTTGAGATGTACTGCCAGCTTCTTGACGAAGCCGTGCAAAAGCTGCGCGATGGCAGACCAATCCCGGAAACGCCGGAACCGGTCATCGATCTGGCTGTGGAAGCGTATCTCGACGGCGGTTACATCGACGACGCCATGCACAAAATCGAGATATACCAGCGGGTGGCGGCGGTGCGAAGCGAAGAGCAGATCACCCGGCTGCTTGACGATCTCGTCGATCGTTTCGGTGAGCCGACGCCGCCCGTCAGGCGACTTTTGGATGTCGCCCGGCTAAAAAACGGCGCGCGGGCGCTGGGCGTTAAATCCATTGTGGAAAAGCCCGGCTTCATTGAAATAACGCTGCTGGAGACGCATGCGGTAAAACCGGAGCGACTGATTGCGGAAAAGGAGCACTTCGGGAGAAATTTACAGCTTCTCCCGGCCCAGCGACTGCTTCGCCTGAAACGATTGCCTCGACAGGGCGACGTGCTGACGCTACTCCTGCAATTCTTGCGTTCGTTACGGGGAGAAGCGGTGGAGCAATCGGTTCTGGCGGAAAAGGAGACGGGCTGAATGGCAAAGATTACTGTGGTCGGATTGGGGCCGGGAGATTTCAGCCTGTTGACGCTGGCGGCATGGGAGACTTTACGCGGCGCATCCCGCCTTATTTTGCGGACGGCGGTCCACCCGACCGTGGCGGAGCTAAAGCGGCGCGGCATACCCTTTGTTTCCTATGACGGATATTATGAGCGGGCGTCAGATTTTTCTTCGCTCTACGCGGCGATTGCTGCCGATTTGCTGGCGCAGGCGAAAGATAGAGCCGCTCTTGTCTATGCGGTGCCGGGGAGTCCGCTCGTTGCCGAGCGCACCGTTTCCCTCCTGCGGGAGCAGGCTTTAGAAGCAGGGGTCGAGCTGACTATTTTGCCCGGGATGAGTTTTGTGGAGATTTTTTGCGCCCGCTTGGGAATCGATCCCATCGCGGGGCTGACGATTATCGATGCGGCGGACATCGAGCGCCTGCCGACGGGCCTCTTTACCGGCTGTATCGTGACGCAGGTATATAGCCCGGCGATTGCTTCGGAAACGAAGCTGAGCCTGATGGAACATCTGCCCGACGAATATGAGATCGTTTACGCGCATAATCTGGGGCTTAGTGATGAATCCATCCGCCGTATCCCGCTCTACAAGCTGGATCGTCAGACGGACGTCGATCATTTAACGAGCCTTTATCTGCC
>CAJPUA010000041.1 GCA_905373705.1 uncultured Schwartzia sp.
CGCTTTCTCCGTCGCCGCCGGCGCTTCATAATGCTCTGCCACGCGATAAGGCTTTCCTTCAGCGCTGCGCACAACGCGCGCTAACGTCTCGGCGTCATAATCCGAAGCGCCGTATTCGCTCAAGATCTGCTGCATATCAGATAATTCAAACGGGATTCCACCGCCTTCATTCGGATACACGGTCAAATAAACGCCATCTTCCTTGAACTCGAACCGATACCCTGCTTCCTGTCCTCCGACATCGGGAATTTTCTGGTTCTCCAGCATGTGATGTATCCTCCTTTAGGTATCCTTAGACTCCCTGTTATAACGCCTTTTTAGCCTTCCCCTGAACTTGTGTCAATCCAATAAACTGGCTTTGACTCGCGCCAGTGAGCCCCGCAGGCGAAAGATCGCTTTGGTGTGGAGCTGACATATCCGAGCCTCGGAAACATGCAGCACCAGACTGATCTCTCGCATGGTTAATTCTTCATAATAATAAAGCGCTACGACCTGCTTTTCCTTTTCCGGCAGCTTCTTGATCGCCTGCGCCAGAGTTTCCTGCATCTCTTTCTTCTCAATATTGGCCGATGGGCCCGGAATCGTATTCTGTGCCGTTTCCACCCGGATATAATCGTCCAGGGGAATGATCGTCGCCACGTTCATTTGCGTGACCAGCTTTTGCAAATCCTCGATCTCAATGCCCAGCGCCGCGGCAATCTCCTCGTCCTTGGCATTGCGCCCCAACTCGCCTTCAAGTCGGCTGAGTGTCTTTTCGTAGTTACGAATCTTCTGCCGGAGCGACGCCGGCAGCCAGTCTTTGGAGCGCAGGTAGTCGAGCATTGCACCGCGTATGCGAACCCCCGCATACGTCTCGAATTTATTCTTTCGCTCATAATCATATCGCTCAACTGCGTCCATTAAGCCAAAAAAGCCGCTGCTGATCAGATCGTCCCGGTCGACGTGCGGCGGCAGGCTAATCGCAATACGTCCGGCAATAATGTTGACCAGCGGCAGATAATGTTCCACCAGCTGATCGCGAACTTCCTTCGTGTGATGTTCTTTATAGTCAATCCACAGAGGAGCCATATCCTGCCCGGATTCTCCATTTGCCATAGATATGCCTTCCCCCTTTTTCCGATTTATCAGGAAATCTGCTCACCACCCGCGATTCAGGGAGCCTCTTTCTCCGGCGCTTTTATGCGCTGGACAGAATCCTCAAGCGACGAAAATCCCGCTGGCTCGTTAGGGGCTTCTTTTGCTTCGTCCGCTGGCTTTGCCGGAGCGGCCATTTCGTCAGGCGACGTGCCCTCTTTCGCCATATCCGGCACATTCTGCTCGGGCTCGCTCACCCAGGTGTTTTGAAGCTCCTCATGCCGATGAACATAGAGCGGGATCCCCTGCTCATTCAGCCACCGACAGGCGAAAAATATAACGCCCCCTGCCACGAGAAATCCAACCAAAGCCCGGCCCATGACAACTTCGATCTGACGCTCCGCACTTAGCCCCGCAAATATAATAATAATTGCGGCAACCGCTCCGATTAAGGCTGCCAACGCGGCGGGAAACAATTCTTCCCTGCTGGATAGAGAAGCAAAAAGATGTGACGCAGGAGCCGGAGCTTTCGAAACCGACTGCGCTTCATCCGCTGTTCCATTTATTTTAGGCTTTTGCACCTGCTCGGCGTTATTTTCCTTTTCCACTTAAATTTCCTTCTCACCCTTGACCATTGTTTTAACGGTATATACGCCATTTTCCAGATTAATTTGAACCGTTCGACCGTAATTGCTCCCCGTATCCTCAGCCAGCAGACGGATTCCCTCTGCTTTCAAAAGATCCCGCACCGCATTCGCATTGCGCTCGCCGACGCGCATGATATCTGTCGACTTTGCAAAGGCAAACATCTGCGCTCCCCCCGCCATTTTCGCCTCTAACCGGCTTTTGCTTGCGCCCAGCGCCAGCACTTCTTTCAAAAGGAGCGGCACACCGGTGTCGGCAAATTTCGCCGGATTTTCACTGGAACGCGACTGCGTGCTGTCGGGCAGCATAATATGAAGCAGGCCGCCCACCTTTGTCTGCGGGTCGTATAAAGAAACCCCGATACAGGAGCCCAGTCCGTAACTGATGAGGATCGCGGGTGCGCGTCCTACTTTATAGTCGGCCATGCCGACCTTAACCAGATCCGCCATCTTAACCCACTCCCACCGCTGCCAAAATCGTATCCAGCGACCCAGGATCGGGAACCAAGAAGAAATGCCCCTTAATCCCTTCCTGATCGGTTGTAAACTCAGTCTCGATAACCAGCGCGTGATCTCCCATCTGCCCAAGCTGTATCAGAACAACGCTCAGTATCGCTCCTGCCATATCGACCGCCAGCGCCGGAATAGACGGTAAAAGCGACAGTTTTGTCAGATTAAACAGCGCGTTCAGGTACGCGCCCGCCAGAATATTGCCAATCTCCATCAGCGCCGATTCGTCCATAAAATCAAGATTCTTCGTTTCGCCGTGTTTCTTCCCCATCAGCATATCCACTAAATAAAATGCGCTCTCCGCCGGCAGCAGGAACAGAATGTTACCAGGGGCTGAGCCATATACGCGCAGGAACACTCCCACGACCATAACGTCCGGACCGCCGACCAGATCCGGCACATCGCCCAACGGAACAATGGATACCTGCGGCACATTCATATCAATGCGGTGATTAATGATTTGTGACAAAGCCGTCGCCGAATTACCGGCGCCAACATTGCCGATTTCCCGCAAGGCGTCCATTTGCACCGGTGTCAGTTCTAATATATCATCTGACATATTCTGTCCTCCCCTTCAGCTTATTTCGTCTCGTCGACAACGCCGATAATCTCTTCAAGATTCAGCATAATGATAAGCCGGTCATTCGTTTTGCCGATTCCCCGGATAAAGTGCGACCGCTCATTGCTGACCGCCTTCACTTCATCAATATTTTCTTTTTTCAGGGTGATGACTTCCGTCACAGCGTCAACAATCATGCCGACCTCGATCTCATCGCTTTTGACGATGATGATTCGCGTATCCGACGTGTACGGCGTATCCATGAGCGCCAAACGACGCTTGAGATCGATAACAGGCAGCACGCTGCCACGCAAATTTATAACGCCCTTGATAAAGTCGGAAGCAAACGGCACCCGCGCAATATCGGTCAATCCTTTAATTTCTTTTACATTGAGGATATCGAAGCCGTATTCTTCGTCGCGCAGCTTGAAAGCAACGACCTGAACCTCGCCCTCGATAGGTCCCTTAACTTCTGCTTTTTCCATTTTCAGGTCTCCCTTCTCTTACATCAGAGCGCTGACATCCAAAATTAACGCCACACGACCGTCGCCCAGGACTGTCGCCCCGGAAATGACCTTGAGGCCGGCGAGCAGTTTCCCCAGCGTCTTAATGACGATCTCCTGCTGGCCGATGAGCGTGTCAACCACGATACCGGCTTTGCGCTCCCCAATATGTACGACGACGACAAAAATATCGTCGTGTTCCTCCCCTTCTTCACGCGGCACATTGAGGACGTCGCCCAGCCGGATAATCGGAATAATCTGCCCGCGCAGCACGATAACTTCTTTGTTCTGCACGGTTTTGATGTCTTCCTGCGTAATATTTATCGTCCGATCGATAGAGCCCAGAGGAATCGCGTACATCTCTTGCTCTACGCGAACTAAAAGCGCCTGAATGATCGCCAGTGTCAGCGGCAGTTTGATCTTAAAGACGCTGCCTTCGTCAATTTTCGTCTCAACGTCGACATGCCCGCCCAAAGATTCGATTTTGCTCCTCACGACGTCCATGCCGACGCCGCGTCCGGAAACGTCGGTGATCTTCTCCGCCGTCGAGAAGCCCGGCAGGAAAATCAGGCGAACCGCGTCCGCGTCACTTAAGTTATCAGCTTCATCCTGCGAAATCATACCTTTCTCCACCGCTTTACGGCGAATGACCTCAGCGTCGATACCGCTGCCGTCGTCTGTGACCATGATAACAACGTTGTTGCCTTCATGACGGGCAATAAGGCCGACCTCACCGGTACGGGGTTTTCCCTTTGCCTCGCGATCGTCAGGATGTTCGATACCGTGATCGAGGGAATTACGGAGAAGGTGCATCAGGGGATCGCCGATCTCGTCAATGACTGTACGGTCGAGTTCCGTTTCCTCACCCTCAATCGTCAGATTGATATCCTTATCCAGCTCTTTCGCCAGATCGCGCACCATGCGCGGGAAACGGTTAAATACCTGTCCGACAGGAACCATGCGAACCTTCATGACGACAGTCTGCAAATCCGTCGTCACCCGATCCATTTGTTCCAGAGTCTCCGTAAGTTCCGTCAGGCGGTGCGTCGTCCCAATTTGTCCCAAACGCACCTTATTGATAACCAACTCGCCGACCAGATTGAGCAGCGTGTCCAATTTTTCAATATCAACGCGTACGGACTGCCCGCTTCTCAGCTTCTTTTCCGGCGCCAGTGCTTTCGTTTTCTTATCTGCCGGTACCGCGGCCTTTGAAGCAGCCGGAACCGGCAGCGCACCCGCAGCAGGCGCAGGAGACGGCGCGGCAGCTGCTTCCATTTCTTTCGCAGCGTCCGTTACCTCGACCTTTTCGATCTCGGAAATCGACATTAAAGCTTCCTCAATCGCCTTCGCTTCCGCGTCAGTCACAATCGCCACATCAAAGGCATGTTCGAACTTTTCCTGCTCCAAATCTTCTGCCGGCGGCACCGACTTGATAACATCGCCCATCTGATCAAGCGTATTCATGACCATATAGGAACGAGCTGACTTCAAAATGCAGTTCTCCACCAATGTCACTTTGACATGGAACGCCTGCAACCCACTGTCTTTAGCTTTCTTTATAACTTCTCTGTCGGTATCCGAATATTCCATACTGTTATCCAGTTCCGCAGGCGCGACTTTGGCCGAAGGAGCGGCTGCAGCTACATTTGCGGGGCTTTCCCCTTTGAGAAGTGCGCTCAGCTTCGCCGCTACTTCGCTGATATCAACGACATCCTCCGATCCGCCCTCACCAATACTCTCCACCATCTGGCGGAGAGAATCGCCGCATTTTAGAAGCGTGTCGATAATATCTTCTGTGACCTCCATCTGTTCTTTACGCAGTGCATCGAGAATATTTTCCATATCATGCGTAAGTTCGGCAATTTTCGTATACCCCATCGTCGCCGACATCCCCTTCAGGGTATGCGCATTGCGAAAAATATCGTTCAGAATGGAAAGCTCGCTGGGATCCTTTTCCAAGGTCATCAGGCCGTCGTCCAGCGAATCCAAGTGTTCACGGGACTCATCCAAAAACATTTCCATATATTGATTCGTGTCCATTTTCTTTCCCCCTATTTCTTCCTTAATGATTTATTACCGCATTCACTATCGCGCCCGCGATCTCGGGAAGCCTCCGCACTTCGTCGGCCAGACCCTGGTCGATAACGGCCTTTGGCATACCGTAAACGACGCAGGTTTCCTCGGCTTCCGCGATAACATAGCCGCCATGTTTTTTGATCGCTTTCATCCCAGCGGCGCCATCCGCTCCCATGCCCGTAAGGATAACGGAAACAATATCCTTTCCCAGAGGAGCTACGGAGTTAAACAGGACATCCGCCGCCGGCCGAAGCGTCCCCAACGGCGGGTCCTGGTTCAAAAGAATTTCCCGTCCCCTCGCGCCGTTTACTACTGTCATATGATAGTTTCCCGGCGCGATATAAACATGTCCCTTCTCTATAATATCATGATTTCCCGCCTCTTTCACGGAAATTTGCGAGATTTCATCCAATCTTTCAGCTAAAGATTTCGTGAAGCCCGGCGGCATGTGCTGCACAACGAGAACGCCGCTCGGAAGATTTTTAGGAAGTCCGCCGATGACGGTTTGGAGGGCTTTCGGACCGCCAGTCGAAGTTCCCAGCACCACCAATTTGTCTTGTCTTTCGCCCGGCTCTTCTTTAGGGACCAGATGAGGCGTCAACTTAGACCGTGCCGATGACGCGGGAAGATTATGAAGCGGCGGCAGATGCACTGTCCGGTACGGCGGCAGCTCAATGTGGTGAATCGCCGGATCCGGCGGCGATTTTATCACTGCCCGCGGAACGTCGCCCCCCCGTATTATCTTAGCCCCCGCCGCCGCCCGACACTTGCTGATGATTTCCGTCTCAATCGTATCAATACGCGATACCGAGCCGCCAGTCTTATTTATAAAATCAATCGCGCCCAGACTGAGCGCTTTGATTGTGGCGTCAGCCCCCTCTTTCGTCAGGCTGCTGCACATTACGACGGGAACAGGACAATCCTTCATTATGACTTCCAGCGCCTGTAGCCCGTCCATAATCGGCATGTTGATATCCAGTGTCAACAAATCCGGTTTGAGCTTTAAAACTTTCTCAACCGCTTCTTTGCCGTTTTTCGCCGTATCGACAACCTCAAAATCCGGCTGCTTTTTAAAGAGATCGGAGAGGACCATCCGCATGAATGCGGAATCATCGGCAATCAGTACCCGAATCATTGCTGACCCCCTGCCGTCGCCGTCCCTGTCGGCTCCGCCCCTTTCGACAGATCCTGCCGCTGCACATTAAAAATATAATGTACCAGCCGATTGCGAATGGGACGAGTCAAGTTCAGCAGTCTGACTCCAACGTGGAACAACCGGCGCCCATCCGGCTGTTCCACTCTTGAGCAACGCATAACCCTCCCCATGATTTTGAGTGTACCGATTTCCGGAAGATTCCGGACCTCCATGATAACTTGAGATTCTATCCGGACGGAACGGTCGAAAACGAATGCGACCCCGCTGCCGCTGATATCAAGCACCCGCGTCATCTGCGGCGGGCGAAATCCTCCGTCATCATTCATCACCTGCACCTCGATCGGCAGATCGACCCGCACCCTGACAAAAGCGCGGTTTTGAAAGCGCTCGACTTGTTCCGGCCTGGATATCCACCAACAAGGAATCCCGTTATTCAAGCCTTTTTTATGAAAAACAGCAAAGAAACGGTACTTGCATTGATTCGCGAACGCCATTCCATATAAATGCTGCCCCGACAGCGGAATAATCGGGCGACGCTTACGATCCATCGGCATCGCCGCTACGATTTCTTTATCCGAGAGATCCTCGATCCGACTCGAATATTTTTCATCGCTCACATCCGAAAAGAAGGCCAGCCTCTGCCCGATCTTGAGAATCGCTGCCGCCGGCATGATGTCGTCAGCCATGCCTCTTTCCTCCTCCCGATTTAATCCTTGAATTTAAGCATCCGTTGCAGAAAACCCCGCCATCCCCACTGTACCTCATGATGTCCGCCATAAAGCAGGTTCTTAGCGATGGCTTGTACACAGCGCGCCGCCAGCGTATTGGGATATGCGGCTAAAAGCGGCGACTGGCGCTTGACCGCATTCATGACGTTGCGGTCCTCATAAACAGAGCCAAGCGCTTCCAGCGGCATCTGTAAAAAGCGTTCCGCCGTCCGTTGGAGCTTCGTCAGGACATCGCGGCTCTCCGCTTCATCATACACCCGATTGATAATGATCCGCAAATTTTTATTCGTAGCGTAAAGACTATATGCTTTCATTACCGCGTAAGCATCTGTCAGAGCCGTTGGCTCAGG
>CAJPUA010000042.1 GCA_905373705.1 uncultured Schwartzia sp.
GCGTTTCCCCTCGTACCTTCAGCTCTACCGTCCAAGTATGGCCGTGCAGACGGCTACATTTTCCAATGTAGTTCCGCAATTGATGCGCCGCGTCGAAAGTTCCTTTAACTTGCATTTCAAACATGATTGATCCTCCCGAAAAAAATCTCCCTCACCGAGGGGGGAGAAAGAAACCTTTTAAACCTTTTCTTTTCCGACCAGCTCATTGTAAGACAGCGCCCGCGTATGCCTCGTGTGGCTCCACTCGTGTTCATTGCGGTGAATAAAGCCAAGGAAAACAATCGGTATCCACGAATAAATAAAAATCGGATACATGATAAGATAAAGCCACGCCTTCCATTTGACATGGATTTTGAGCAGAATAATGATTGGCAGGATATATTGCCCCAGCATGATCGCCGTCATGAGCTGCGACGGCATGAAATTATAAATATTCGTATAAAATGGCGGAAATGCCAGCTGGACGTAACTAATAATGACAAAAAAAGTCGATAAAAGGAGAAAATGCGGCTGTAAAAGATGGAGGCACCCATCCAATATCCGGATATCCCGCCGCGCAATGCCTGCCTGAATCATCTTCGGAATAAAGCGCTGGGCGACGTCGAACTGCCCCTGCGCCCAACGCTTGCGCTGATTCCAAGACTGACGAAAGGTCAAAGGCTTTTCGTCATAAACAATCGCATCATGCGCCCAAGTTGTCTTTATACCCTCCACCAGCGATTTCATGGTGAATTCCATATCTTCCGTCAGGCAAGTCGCGCCCCAACCATGGCGTTTCAGTACATCCGTAGCGATACACATCCCGGTCCCTCCCAGCACAGAGGACAGACCGATATTCGTCTTCGCCAGGTGCCAGATATGGTCAATAACCCAGAAGGCGATGGCAAAAGTACCCGACACCCATGTGTCATAAGGATTCTTAGCGTCCAAATAACCTTGAATGAGTTTATCGCCTTTAAGAAGACGGTTATTCATTTCCAGAAGGAAGCGTGGATGCACTAAATTATCAGCGTCAAAAACAACAACCGCGTCATATTGGCGTTCCATCGCAAATAGCTGATTAAACATCCATTCCAGCGCGAACCCTTTGCCTTTGCCAACCGAGCTTGTCCGCTCGTAAACGATAGCGCCTCCCGCCCGGGCGATCGCCGCCGTATTGTCAGAGCAGTTATCCGCTACTACAAAGATATCATATAATTCCTTTGGATATTCCAGTTTTTGCAGATTATCGATCAGTTGACCGATAACCGCCTGCTCGTTATGCGCCGCGACAATTACCGCGAAAGTCTTTTTCGGGGTTAATATCTTAACTTCCCGACGCCGCCACATCCCGCAAAACCCAATCAGGAAATAGTAAACCGTAAACAAGAAAATGAAAATCTGCAAGGGAATCATAACGATATCAAACCAATGATTCATGAATGCGCTTCTCCCCTTATCCTAATTTTCAAATCCAATCGCCCAACTTTCGGCAGGATTTTTATTTATTGCTGATCTTCGCTGCCAGTGTATTTATAATTCCCAGCGAGGCATACGTCGCGAAAACAGCAAATAAGAGCGCCGCCCAGAGAGCTCCTCGACCTTGATAAAGAATTCCCACAAAGAGCAAAATTGAAAGACACCAGGTAACTGCGTAAACCTTCTCGCCTTTACCCTTAAAGTCCGGATAATGAACTTCGCTGACCATTAAAAAAGCTACCAATAGCATAATCGCGGGGTATACCCATCCCAGGCGGTACGGATCAAATCCCGTCGCCTGCAAAAGCAGCGTCGAAGTAGCGACAAAACAACCGCCGGCAGGAATCGCTAAGCCCATGAAATAGCCGTGTACCACGTTGACATTGACGTTAAACCTCGCCAGACGCCACATTCCGCAAAGAGCAAAACATATTGCCACCGCCCAGCCAAAAAAAGAAAACTCATGCAGACAAAAAACGTACGCCAAAATTCCCGGCGCCGCCCCAAAGGAAACAAGATCGCACAGGGAATCCATCTCTTTTCCCATTTCGCTGCTGACGCCAAAAAATCTAGCGGCCCGGCCATCCAATCCGTCGGCGGCTAAAGCCAATAGAATAAACACCGCGCCGCCCATCAGACTTCCGCGCAGCGTCGCTAAAATTGAACACATACCAAACACCAGATTTGCCGATGTCAGCATATTAGGTATCAAGGCTCTGTACATCTTTTATCCTCCCAATGACCGTTTCCCCGCCGACGACCTTTTCACCCTTTTTCACCAAAACTTCGACGAAGCGGGGCATGACGACTTCCACACAGGAACCAAAGCGAATCATTCCGTATTGATCCCCCTTCGCCAGCACATCATCCAGTGTGACCCATGAAACAATACGCCGAGCCAATATTCCGGCAATTTGCGTCACCGAAACACGCAACCGATCATTTTCAATTCCCAGCATATGGCGCTCGTTTTCAAAGCCAACCGAATTTTTATAGGCAGGAGTAAAGCGTCCGCAAATATATTGCTGACATTTTACCTCGCCCGCCAGCGGGCTGCGATTGACATGAACATCGAATACAGACATAAAAATAACGATCTTATTACACGGTGCCTTGACAAAATCATCATACGCAAGCGGTGAAATTTCCATAACCGTTCCGTCCGCAGGTGACACTAAAAGTGACTCGTCTTCTGGTATGTGCCGGTTCGGATTGCGAAAAAAATACGCAAAATAGAGAGCCAATACAACTGGGCCAATAGCCCACCAAGGATTGAGAGTTATTCCCAAGAGGACAGCAATCACGATCGCCGCCAAGATAAATGAATATCCATCGCGTATAATCATCTCACAGCCTCCTTTGCCTATTTTTAATAACCAGAGAACGTCATTGCTGTACACTCTCCCTGTTATTCGTAAACATTATAGACTTCGCCTCAGCCTTTGTCTACTGTTTTTTGGCGGCCCGGACCCGCAAGATAAACCGCGGCAACGCCATCAGCCGTCGAATGCGCTTCGGTTGATGAAGTCCTCGGAACAACCATTCTAATTTTGCCCGCTGCATCCATCGCGGCGCCCGTTTTACCACCCCGGCCATGACATCAAACGTCCCGCCGACACCGATAGCCAGGGGAACCTTGAGTTCTTCCCGATGCTTCGCCAGCCATTTTTCCTGCCGTGGAACCCCCAATGCGGTCAAAAGCAGATCAGGAGCCGCTCGCCGAATTTGCGCCAGAATATCCGGCTCGTCCGCCGATGAAAAATAACCGTCCCGCGTACCGACGATCTGAATACCCGGATACTTGATCTCCGCCTTCCGTTTTGCTTGTTCTGCAACGCCCGGAGCCGCGCCGAAAAAAAATATTTTTTGCCGATATTTCGGCGCACGGCGCAAAAGCTCCTGCACGAGATCAAACCCCGCCACCCTCTCCGGCATATCATAACCGAGATGCCGGGCGGCCCACACGGCTCCCGCACCATCGGGAACCACCAGATCGGCGCTGTTTACTATCTTTCGCAGGTCGCTATCTTTGACTGCCTGCATAATCATTTCCGCATTTGCCGTAACGATCAGCGCCGTCTTTTTCTCCGCCATATATTCTTCAGCCTGTGCGACCGCCTCCGGCATGGTCAATGAAGCGACGTTTATCCCCAAAATATCCGCTTTGGCGAAATCCAAAATCTATTCTCTCCTTATCCGCTTTCTGCCGGCCGATAAATTCTAAAACATAAGTAATATGTTTCCCTATTTTATCATACCTGCTGGCGCTTCGCAAACCGGCGTTCTTTCCTCTGTTTCTCTCATAACAATATTGACGAAACATCCTTTCTCATGTAATATTACTATGGTTTCAAAATCCCTGAAGAAAAGGCTGGTGAGGTAGAATGGACGGCGATCATCCTGATTCATACCGAATACGATCGAAAAACAAAACAGGAAAACCGCTATCCGTGCGCCCAATGAGCTTTTTCTGCTGAGGGCAAGGATGGAGGTTTCCTGTCGGAAAGGAGCTTTCATCCATGCTGAAAATCTATAAATCCTATGAAAACGGTCCGCTTCAAGAACTTAGTCTTAAAACGCTGGAAAAAGGCGCGTGGATTAATATTATTGCCCCTACGCCTTATGAACTGAAAGTCATTGGCGAACTGACGAAGGTTGAACCGGATTTTTTACGTTCTGCCTTGGACGACGAGGAACGTTCTCATACCGATGTCGAAGACAACGCGATCATGATCTTGACGAACGTACCGGTGATGAGAAGTCATGACAGCTACGACACGTTACCGTTGGCGATTATTCTGACGGCGGAATACATCATCACCGTTTGCCTGGAAGAAACGCCTGTACTCGCGGATTTTAATGAGCGCAGCGCCAAACTTTTCTGCACCTTTAAGAAAACGCGGTTTCTCTTCCAAATTCTCTACAAATCCGCTACTTTCTATTTGCGGTATTTACGGCAAATCAGCCGGATGTCGGACGAGATTGAGCATATGCTCCGTGACTCCATGCGTAATCAAGACATCCTGCGCCTTTTGGAGCTGCAAAAAGGTCTGACATACTTTAACGCCGCCTTGCGCTCCGACGGCGCCGTCCTTGATAAACTCATGCGGCTCTGCTCCAACCAAAGCCTGGCGCCTATTTTTAAGATGTACGAGGAAGACGAGGATCTTCTGGAGGATGTTATTATTGAAAACAAACAGGCGCGCGAGATGGTCGAAATGTACAGCAAGATCCTCGCCCGTATGGCCGATACATTTTCTTCTATCATTTCCAATAACCAGAACCTTGTCATGAAATTTCTCGCCGCGATGACGATCATTTTGGCCATTCCGACGGTTATATCGAGCTTTTTCGGCATGAACGTTCCCGTTCCGCTGGCTCAGCAAGGCGACGCCTTCCTTCATATTGCTATTTTATCCTTGGGTATCGCCGGAATGTCGGCTTACGTTCTGTGGCGGCACAACATGTTTTAGAGGCGAAAGATATGAGCGTCATTGTTACCGCAGAATTGAAAACCGGCCGTATTTTCGGCGACCCCAATACAAACGAATACGTTTATATGCCTGCCGGCGAGATTGGCGTTAAAAATCCGCTCTGCGTTTACGAAACAGGCGGCGAACGCCGCGATGTTACGCTTTTGGAAGCGCTTCGCCTCATTCGGGTTCGCAGCCTGCGCGCTGTGCACCATCCCCGGTTGGGCAATTCCTCCTGTTGAAGGGAGTCTTTTTATGATAGCCGTTCCTTCGGGAAGTTTCCTTAAAGAATTTACCCTGCTGGCCGAACGGGCCGAAACCGAAAATGAAACTATCGTCATCCAACGGGCAAACGGAAAAAATATGGTGCTGATGTCGTTGGATGCCTTCAACGCCATACAGAAAAAACTCTATGAAGCCAGCCGGCAGAGAACCGAACAGGAAAAGGACTCACCCTGATATTTTATAAATAGCAAACAAAGCTACCCCTATGCGTTAATCACCGATAAACGCAAGGGGTAGTTTTCATTTGCAAAGATAAGTCGTTTTTAAAAGAACCCATTAATATAGGGATTATACTGGCGCTCCCAGCCGATTGTGGTGGCAGGCCCGTGCCCGGGATAAACGAGGGTATCGTCAGGGAGCGGCATGAGTTTTTCCTTTATTTCTTGGATGAGCTGCTCGGTGGATCCGCCGGGAAAATCAGTGCGGCCGACAGATTCGGCGAACAGGGTGTCTCCGCTGAATACGACGCCGTCCCCTATAAGGCATACGCCCCCCGGTGAGTGCCCCGGCGTATGTAAGACTTTCAGCTCGCTCGTGCCAAAGCGGACAGTATCCCCTTCTTCGAGCTGATATTCCGCCGGCCGCGACGTCACAGCCTCCCCCATAAATACGGAAAGATTTGCCCTCGGGTCGATGAGCATGTTCATATCCGCCGGATGAATATAGAGCGGCGCGCCCGTCGCGTCCCGCACTTCATCGTTAGCGGCGATATGGTCGCTGTGTCCGTGCGTATTAAGAATAACTTTAACCTTGATTTTCTCTTGCTTTATGCAGTCTAAAATCGCCGCCGCATCTCCGCCGGGGTCGATAACCGCGCCTTCTCCCGTTGCGTCCGAAAGAATATAGCAGTTCGCGGCAACGGGTCCCACAACCAAACTTTTAATTTTCATTCGGATACCCCTTCCTTAGCGTGCGAAGTAAAAGAACGGGTTACGCTGAACACGTCCTTCAGACGGCGCATTTTCGTCATGAGTTGCCCGACTTGCTGCGCGCTTTTTACGTCCAATCCCATAATGACAGTCGACGTTTTATTGCTGCGGTTTGGCTTGGCGTTAATAGCGCTAATATTGATCTTCATTTCCGACGGTACCGCCAGAAGCTTTGTCAAGACGCCGCTCTGGTCGTTGCAGATAATAGCGATTTGGACCGTATACACCTTATCAAGGCCAATATCCCAACCGACTTCGATCACGCGGGATAAATTATCCACATCGCTCAACACATTAGGGCAATCCGCCCGATGAACGGATACGCCGCGCCCTCGCGTAATGTAACCAACGATGGGGTCGCCGGGAATCGGGTTACAGCACCGCGCCAAACGAACGAGGAGCCCGCCCTCGCCTTCGACGAGAATGCCATGGCTTGATTTTTTGACGGTTCCCTGCGACGGTTTCAACTCGCTGAGGAGCTTTGATATATCCGGAGACGCGGTCTGCTTTAAATCCTGCTTATGAAGCTCAATGAGCTTTGACATGATTCCATGGCTGGTAATGCCGCCATACCCCAAAGCCGCCAGGAGATCATCTTCGTTCGCCATTTTGAGCTTCCGCGCGACTTCTCCGAGGCGCCCATCTCTCAAAAGCTCTTTCGGTTCATACCCTAAGCGTTTCGCTTCTTTTTCAATAAGCTCCATGCCCCGAGCGATATTTTCTTCCCGGCGGGCTTTTTTGAACCAGGAACGTATCTTATTGCGCGTTTCCGAGGACGCTACGATATTTAGCCAGTCGGGGCTGGGGCCGTTATTAGCTTTATTCGTAATGATGGAAACGATGTCGCCATTTTTCAGCTTATATTCGAGCGGAACAAGTCGTCCGTTGACCTTCGCTCCAACGCAGTGATTGCCCACCTCAGTGTGGATACGATAGGCAAAATCCAGCGGAATCGAACCCTTCGGCAAGTCGATAACGTCGCCACGTGGAGTAAAGACGAAAACTTCATCGGAAAAAACGTCCACTTTAAGCGCTTCCACATATTCCTGCGGGTCGCTCAACTCTTGCTGTAAATTTACCACCTGACGCAGCCAAGACAGCTTCTTGTCGTAATCTCCCTTAGCTCCAACGCTTTTACCGGCTTCCTTATATTTCCAATGAGCGGCGAATCCGTACTCCGATACCTCATGCATGGCAAAGGTGCGGATCTGGATTTCCAGCGGATAGCCGCGGGTCATGACTGTGGTATGAAGGGATTGATAACCATTCGATTT
>CAJPUA010000043.1 GCA_905373705.1 uncultured Schwartzia sp.
CTGGAAGTATGGACATTTTAAGAAAAAGCCGTTATAATGAAAAGAGGCTGAAAAGCCTGCTCAAAAGCACTTATTTTTTCTTCTGCCGGGCGATCGCCCGGTATTTTTTTGTCTGAAACCGCGCGGTCAAACATTTTGCAGGTGACAATCATCCATTCCTATGTTATTATAAATAACGGAACTTATACTTTTGTCCACTGTATGTGGACTGGAGGGAGAATTGTCTATGGACGCGCTCAACAACGTACTGAATGAAATCGACTCAATCCTATGGGGACCGCCGCTCATTGTGCTTCTGCTCGGCACCGGAATTTATCTGACGATCCGGCTTAATCTCTTACAGGTATTCCGTTTGCCGCTGGCACTGTCACTCATCTTCCGGGCAAAGAATCGTGGCAAGGGCGATGTATCGAGCTTCAAAGCGCTTTGCGTAGCGCTGGCGGCAACCGTCGGCACCGGCAATATCGTCGGCGTCGCCACTGCCGTCAAGCTTGGCGGACCGGGCGCACTCTTTTGGATGTGGGTCGCCGCCTTTTTCGGCATGGCGACAAAATACGCCGAGGGACTTCTCGCCGTAAAATACCGCACGACGGACGAGCGGGGCGAGATTGCCGGCGGCCCGATGTTCTACATTCGCCACGGCATGGGGGAAAAATGGGCGCCCATGGCCGCCTTCTTCGCCGGGGCCTGCATTTTAGTAGCCTTTTTTGGCATCGGCACGTTCCCGCAGGTCAACGCTATCGTTGACAGCGTGAATATCGCCTTCGGCGTACCCCGGGAAATTTCTGACGGCGTCATTACCATACTCGTGGCAGCCATCACGATCGGCGGCCTGCAAAGCATTTCTCATGTCGCCAGCCGGATTGTTCCGTTCATGGCGGTCGTTTATGTCGTCATCAGTCTCGGTCTTATCTTTATGAATATCAGCGCCGTCCCCGACGCCATCGCGCTTATTGTCCACAGTGCCTTCAACGGCCAGGCGGCAGCGGGGGGCTTCGCAGGCTCGACGCTCATGGTGGCCATGCAGAAGGGCATCGCCCGCGGCATTTTCTCGAACGAGTCGGGTCTCGGCTCCGCGCCGATTGCCGCCGCCGCAGCGAAGACGAAATGGCCGGCAGAGCAGGGGCTCATCTCCATGACCGGCACCTTCATTGACACCATCATCATCTGCTCGATGACCGGTCTTGCCCTTGTCCTGACAGGCGTCTGGCAGGGAAATTCCGCCGGCGCCATGATGACGACCGACGCTTTCGCTTTTGTGTACGGACAGATTGGTGTGGCGCTGCTTACCATATCGCTGGCGCTTTTTGCCTTCACAACAATCCTTGGCTGGAATTACTATGGCGAACGCGCCTGCATCTATCTTTTCGGCACGAAAGGCGTCCTGCCGTACCGCTTCATCTTTATTGCCCTCGTTGCTTCGGGCGCTTTCCTTAAGCTCGATGCCATCTGGACACTGGCCGATATCGTGAACGGTCTCATGGCTATCCCGAACCTCGTCGCCCTTTGCGCGCTCTCGGGTGTCATTGTCAGCGAAACCCAACGTTATATGGAATACCGGGAAAAAGACGATCAAGGCTGATTTTTCCAGCCGCCATTATCGATAATTTTTCCGCGCTTCCCTTTTTTGCGAAAAACCGCCCAAGGCCAAAAGGCACGGGCGGTTTTTCGCAAAAGAGGGAACAAAGCTTTTAACGATATTGATTATCAATTTCATTTACAACAGTAAAAAAATATGCTATACTTCCTTTCAGAAAGAAAAATTTCCCAAACAGGAAGGTGCAGTATGAAGATTTGGAAAAAAAGCAAGGGATTTGTTTTTCTGCTGGCGGTAAGCCTCTTGTCTATGGCGTTGTTCATCACCGGTTGCGGCGGCGATACAACGGGCGGACAAGGAGGAAAAAACAGCGGCGGCAAAAAAACGGTGACGGCGACGACCTCGTTTCTTGCCGACATGACGCGGGAGCTGGCAGGGGATTACGTCAACATTGAGATGGTTATTCCGGCGGGGGAAGACCCGCATCTTTACGTTGCGCAACCGAAAGATCTCAAGAAACTCAAAGACGCGGATCTCGTTCTCTACCACGGTCTCCACTTTGAGGGGAAAATGGTCGATGTGCTGGAAAAGAAGGGCACCGCGGTGTCGGCAGATTTCCCCAAAAATGAGATTCTCCAATTAGATGAAGACGGTCAGCAGGTCGTCGATCCCCATTTCTGGTTCAGCATCGCGCTTTACAAAAAAGCGTCAGAAAAGGCGGCGCAAGAGCTGAGCAAACTTATTCCGGAGCATAAACAGGAGATTTCCGCCAATCTGGCGAAGTATCTAAAAAAGCTCGACGAGCTGGACGCTGAGATCAAAGGCAAGATCGCCTCGATCCCACCGGAAAACCGCAATCTCGTCACTCCGCACGACGCGTTTAATTATTTTTCCAAGAGTTACGGTATGAAGGTCGTAGCCCCGCAAGGTGTCAGCACAAATTCTGAGGTGGCGAACGCGGATATTGAGAAAACCGCCGATTTCATTGTGGAACATAAGGTCAAGGCGGTGTTCGCCGAAAGCACGACGAATCCCGAGCGCATGAAAAAATTGCAGGAGATCTGCAAAGCCAAGGGCTTCGACGTGGAGATCGTGAGCGGCGAAGGAAATGAACTCTTTTCCGATTCCCTTGCCCCGGCGGGACAAAAAGGAGACACTTTTATCGACATGTACCGCTATGACGTCGACCTGATCGTAAATCATCTGAAATAAGACGAACGATGCAAAGGGGCGGCCGGGCGGCCGCCCCTTTTTGCTATAGCGCTGTACAGAGAGAAAGAAGGAGACCCATGGAAGAAGAAATGTTGCTTCACGTCGAGGATATGACGATGGCGTACCGGGAGACGGCAGTGCTCTGGGACATTGATCTCGACGTGCCGGAAGGCGTGCGCTGCGCTATCGTCGGGCCGAATGGAGCGGGGAAATCGACGCTCTTAAAAGGAATCCTCGGCCTGGAAAAACCGGTGGCGGGGTTCGTTCGTCTATGGGGACAGCCCATTGACAAAGTACGCTCGCGCATTGCCTATGTACCGCAACGCGGCGCGGTCAACTGGGATTTCCCAACGACGGTTTTCGACGTCGTGCTGATGGGGCGCTACGTGCATATCGGGCTTATGCGGCGCCCCGGCAAAGCCGATCGGGAAAAGGCCAGAGAAGCACTGGCGGAGATGAAGCTCTCGGAACTCGCTGACCGGCAGATTTCGGAACTGTCCGGCGGGCAAAAGCAGCGCGTCTTCATCGCCCGAGCTCTGGCGCAGGAAAGTGATCTCTACATCATGGACGAGCCCCTCGCCGGGGTGGACGAAACGACGGAACGCATCGTCATGGATAAATTCGTGGCGCTGCAAAAAGAGAAAAAGACCGTGATCGCCGTCCATCACGATCTTTCCACTCTCGACGATTACTTTGATTATCTCGTCGTCCTCAACCGCACCGTCAAAGCCTGCGATTACCTGAGCGCCATGGATAAGTCGGCGAAAATAGCGCTGGCATTTCGTCTTAAGGAGCGATGACATGGATATTCTCGCTAATTACACGTTCCAGATCATCGCCTTCGGCACGGCTCTCCTTGCGGCGGTGGCCGCGCCGGTGGGAGCCCTGAGCGTCTACAAAGGGCAGAGTCTCATTGGCGACGCCATCGGTCACGCCACGTTTCCCGGCATCGTCCTCGCCTACATGGCGTTTTCCACGCGCAATCCCGCGATCCTGCTCCTCGGCGCCACGGCAGCAGCAGCGGTCACGTTTTTCGCCATCCAGGCGGCGCACGAAAACTCCCGCGTCGGACTCAACGCCAATCTGGCGATTTTTCTCTCCGGTTTTTTCGGCCTCGGCATGGTGCTGAAAAGCTACATTCAGGGAAACCCCGCTTACCGCGGCGCGTCGCAGGCGGGGCTGGAGACATACATCTTCGGTCAGGCCGCGTATATGCTGGAGTCGGACGTTCTCCTTATCGCCATCGTCGCGGCGCTCGTCCTCACGCTCTTCATTCTCTTTTACAAGGAACTCAAGGTATTCGTCTTTGATGCGGAATACGCGCAGGCCGTCGGACTTCCCGTCCGCCTGCTGAACATTCTCCTGCCTCTTCTGACCATCGCCGTCATCGGGATCGGCCTGAAAGCGGTAGGCTCCATCCTCATCAGCTCGTTTCTCATCATTCCCTGCGTCGCAGCGAGCCAGTGGTCGAACAATTTTTCCCGCGTCCTTCTCCTGAGCGGTCTTTTCGGCATCGTCGCGGCGCTTCTGGGAACGTATGTCAGCACCGTCGAACAGGGCATGTCCACAGGGCCGAGCATCATTCTCGCCGCCTGCGCCATCGCTTTTTTCTCCATGCTGCTCGGAAAACACGGCCTTCGGCGCGCGCGCAAGCGCCGGTCCGAGAATGGGGGCGACGCGCCATGACCGATTCTCTGCTCGTTCTCGCGCTGACTGCGGCCGCCTGCGCCCTGCCAGGGGTCTTCCTCTTGCTGCGCAATCTCTCGATGATCGCGGACGCCATCAGCCACACGGTTCTCTTTGGCATTGTCCTCGCGTTTTTTCTCACCCACGATCTCTCCTCGCCTTGGCTGCTCGGCGGCGCGGCGCTTATGGGGGTGTTGACCGTTCTCCTCGTCGAGCTTTTGGGCCGGACGAAAACGCTCAAAATTGACGACGCGATCGGCATCATTTTCCCTATGCTCTTCTCCCTCGCCGTCATTCTCATCAGTAAATACGCAGGGAACGTCCACCTCGACACGGATATGGTGCTAATGGGCGAGGTAATATACGCAGGATTGGATACGGTGCCGTTTTTTGGTTTCGATATCGCCGCCGCAGCCCTCAAAATGGGAGCCATCCTCCTCCTCAATTTCACCTTTATCACGCTTTTTTACAAGGAACTCAAGCTTTCCACCTTCGACGAAGAGAATGCCCGCCTCATCGGCATGGCGACGAGCGTCATCTTCTACGGGCTGATGACGCTGATCTCGCTGACGACGGTAGCCGCCTTCGACGCCGTAGGTTCGATCCTCGTCATTTCATTTTTCATCGCTCCGGCGGGGGCCGCTCTTCTCTTTACCAAGCGGCTCCATCACGCGCTATTTTTCGCCGTTCTCACCGGCGTCATAAACAGCGGGATCGGCTACGCTCTGGCGATCCATTTCAACGCCTCGATGTCCGGCATGTGCGCCTTTGTCAACATGCTCGTCTATATATTTGCCGTTCTCTTTCACCCCAAAGGCGTCCTTACAAAGCGCCTTCAACAGACGCGAAACCGCGAGCGGCTCCGCCAGGAGCTGTTCATCATCCATCTCGGCACGCATACCGCCCGGCATCGTTACAGCGCCGAGAACGAAGTGGCGGAAATTGCCGCTCATCTGCGCTGGAGCCAGACGGAAATGGAAAAAGTGAGCGCCGATTTGCGCGCGGCGGATATGATCACGCAGGCGGGAGCGTACTACCTCCTCACGGAAAAGGGGCAACTGCGCTATCAGGCGCTCCGTGCCGAATACTTTTTGTAACGCTGTCCGGCGTATGTCGAAACAGGCTGACGCCCATTTTTCCCGAAGCTTTTATAATGCCGTTCCCTTCGCGGGGCGAAAAAGACGGCTCATGTCCGCTTTTTCCAGCGTGAGCAGGAAAATTTTCTTATCCAGCCCGGCAGCGTAACCGGTCAGATTGCCGTTTTTCCCTACGACCCGATGGCAGGGAATGAGAATCGAAATGTCGTTGTGCCCCACCGCGCCGCCGACCGCCTGCGCGGCAACCTTCGCGCCGCCGCGTGTGCGCGCGATTTTCGCCGCGATGTCGCCGTAAGTCGTCGTAGTGCCATAGGGAATCTGGCGCAGAATTTTCCATACCGCCTGCCGAAAGGGCGAACCGACAGGATGAAGCGTCAGCATAAAATCCGGCTGCGCGCCGCGAAAATAAATATCAAGCCACCGTCTGGCATCGCGCAGGACAGGCGTTTCCTTTTCCACGAAGGACATCGCGGAGCGCTCCACCAAATATTTTTCTCCCTCGAACCAGACCCCCGTCAGCCCTTCTTCGTCCGCTGCCAAAAGGATTTTCCCCAGCGGAGATATGTAAGACGTCGTATACAGCATAATTTCCCCTTCCTTTCCTCGCTTTTTCGTCGAGCTTATCCGGCGCCCAGCAAAAGAACCGCCAGCAACGCTGGCGGTTCTTTTATAACCTTTTCCTATTTTTACGTTACTACGCCATACGTCCTTGAAAACCGAGCTTTGTCAGGGAGCGCAGAACCTCGTGGGACGCCGCCGCGCATTTTAACGCCCCCGCCGGAAGATAGCGATCCGCCGGCGGCTCGGTAAAGAGCTTCACCTTGCAAATAATACCGTATTTTCCCAGATACTCGTCAGCGGCGATGGAGAAAAAGCGTTCCAGCTCGCACCGGTCGTAAAGATAGTACATTTCCATTCCGGCATTGAGCGCCTCCGGTTCCATCTCAATGCGCGGCGGCTTTACGCCCAGCCCCATCATCTTGGCGACACTGTTCACGCGCTCAACCGCCGCCTCAACCCATTCGTCATGCGCCAGCACCAGCGCGCCCTCATGCTCGTCCCCAATGATGTCCTCGAGAAGATTCTTCGCCGCGATGGAGTCCTGCCGAAGCTTATCCGCTACCCCTTGAATGACGGCCTCACGCTCCGCATAAGGCGTCCCATCCGGCAGTTTTAAATAATTTCCCGTATTATCGAGCCGTCCGTCATACTTCTCATAATGGGCGATCATATCGACAATCTTGTCGACCCGCGCCGCCGTATTCATTTCCGCCTCCATGCTCCCATCTCCTTTCCCCTATTATAGCATATATTTGCCACGTTAAGGGATTGGGCAAGATCGCCCGATTCTCTATTCCTCAAAAAAGCAGCTCCCATAGAAATCCCTTTTATACGTTTCCCGCAGGAACAATCCTCCCCTGCTACGCGCGATACTATTTTCTCAATTCTTCCGGGCGCTCTTTTTCCGTCCCTCGCCGCGCGCCTTCCCTCCGTATCGCCGATACCGCGGTTCTTTCTAAACTTTATTCCAGCAAAGAGTGCCCGGTCATCTCAGGCGGCGGCGTGATGCCCGCCAGCGTAAGAAGCGTCGGCGCGATGTCGGCGAGCTTTCCTTCGTGCAGCTTATGCCGCGGCTCGCTGACCAGAATAAACGGCACCGGGTTCGTCGTGTGCTGCGTAAAAGGCTGTCCCGTCGTCCAATCCAGCATTTGTTCCGCGTTGCCATGATCCGCCGTAATAGCAACCGCGCCCCCCATTTTTTGTACCGCAGCGACGCAGCGCCCCACGCAGGTATCGACGGTCTCTACCGCCTTTACCGACGATGTTTTTGAAGGCTTTCCGCGCGATGAAGATTTGCG
>CAJPUA010000044.1 GCA_905373705.1 uncultured Schwartzia sp.
GAAATCCGGCACGGAAAGTTCCTGCGACCGCGACGAATGAAGCGGGGCAGCCGGCGGCGCCTTTTGCTGAGCGCTTGTCTCTTCGGAGTCCATCACATTCGGCGAAGCGTTCCCCACCGCCTTTCCCAGATCGCGTGACGTCAGTGGCGGCGCTGCCGAAATAATACTGTCGGCAAAATCCGTTGCCACCAGCGTCGCCCTCACGGTATTTCCCATGCCTTTTTCGATGACGGCGCCGAGAATAATGTTCACCTCGGGATGCGTATGCTCGTCAATAAACTCGGTCGCTTCTGTCACCTCATAAAGGCTCAACGACTCGTCCCCGCTGATATTGAGGATTATCCCTCGCGCGCCGTCGAGAGGGCGCTCGATGAGCGGGCTCTCAATCGCCCTTTTCACGGCCTCAATCACTCGGCCTTCTTCGTTCGTACCGATCCCTAAGATTGCATCGCTGCTGCGGCTCTGACGAAAAATTGCCCGCACATCGGCAAAATCGACATTGATCATCCCTGTTGTCAAAATAACCTCAGAAATACAGCGAATCGCCTGCCGCAGAACGTCATCCGCCGCCTTGAACGCCTGTGCCAGCGGCGTTTTCCGATCGTTGATGACCTTCATCAGATTATCATTGTGAATGACGATCAGTCCGTCCAATAACCCTTGGAGATAAGAGATTCCCTCGTTCGCCGTCTGCATTTTCCTTTTTCCTTCAAAGGAAAAAGGCGCCGTTACCACACCAATAGAAAGGATCCCCATCTCGCGCAAATACCCGGCGATAACGGGAGATGCGCCCGTGCCAATGCCGCCTCCCATACCCGCTGTGATAAAGACCATATCCGCGTCCCGTAAAATCATATGCAGGCGTTTTTCATCCGTTTCCGCCGCTTCTCGGCCGATAGCGGGAACACCGCCCGAACCGCGCCCCTTCGTCAGCCGCTCGCCAATTTGCAGCGTTTCGACGCCCTCTGCTTGCAGCATCCCGAGCTGTTTTGCGTCAGAGTTTACGCCAATAAGCTCGATCCCCGGCAGCTTATCCTTCGCCAGACGAGCGACGACGCTATTGCCTCCGCCGCCCACGCCGACAACTTTAATGCGGACGACCGTACTGATGAATGTCGTATCCGTTTCCATAGGAATCTCCTCCTGTCTGCTATTATATCCCGACAGGGAAAAAATGAAAAGATTTTCATTCCCTCTCTCGCCGAAACAGCAAACCATAGACCTGAATGACAAGCATACCGGCGATCATCAGAGCGCAACCAAGAATTTCACGGGACGACAGTGTTTCGCCCAGCACGAACCAGCCGCCCAGCGCGCCGAACACCGCTTCAAGACTCATCAAAATGGCGGCGGCCGCCGGAGCGGCATATTTTTGCCCGACAATCTGCAACGTAAAGGCAACGCCGGTTGACAGCACTCCGGCGTAGGCGATCGCTTTCCACGCGCCAAAGACGTCGCGCCAGACCCATGTCTCGTAAAAAAGCGCCGCGGCGGTAGCCAGCGCGAAGGTAAGAAAAACCTGTGCCAGCGACATCTCGATGATGTCGACGTGCGCCGCGAAACGATCGATGAAGAGAATATGCAGCGTCCAGAAAAACGCGCCAGCCAGCACAATCGCGTCGCCGTAAGCGAGCGCCAGAGAATCCTTTAAACAGAGAAAATAAAGACCGACCAGCGCTAAAAAAGCGCTGACAGCATGTTCCGTATGCAAATGCTGCTGTAAAAATACCCCGGAGAGCGGCACAAATACCAGATAGAGACAGGTGAGAAACGACGCTTTACCTACCGTCGTATACTGCATCCCTACCTGCTGCAAAGCGGCGCCGGCAAACATGATAACCCCAGCCAGTGCGCCGGAACGCCAGCCGGGAAAATATATGCCTGCCCGTTTTTCTTGCCGTCGTTTCTCATTTCCGATATACCAGACAACCGCCAAAACTGCGCCGCCAATAAAAAAACGCGCCGCCATATAAGTGAACGGGCCTATCCGTTCCATGCCTACCGCCTGCGCGGCAAAGGCTGTACCCCAAATAAAAGCGGCCAAAAGCAAGTAAAAATTCCCTCGCCACGCCAACGAAACCCCTCCCGAATACTGTAAAATATTTTTCATCATAACATGAAGCTGGATCCAAAGCAACGCAAAACAAACCGCCGGAGAAAATAACTCCGGCGGTTTATACGGTCCGCAAATTACTTAAATCTGTCCAAGCGCTTTTAAAATAACCTGAGCAATGACAGCCGAGCCGATATACGTACCGATGAATACGACACAGCTCACGGTCACAATACGCCAGCTGCTTTTGGCGAAAACATCCAGGTCTTTACAGATAGCGATCCCGGCATAAGCGAGAAGCGGGGTGCAAAGCTGCAAAAATCCGACCTTTTTAACCGCCTCAGTGATCGGCGCCGCCGTCGGCAGCGCGGGATACGTCAGAATGCAGGCGATGGTAACGACGTAAGCGACCCCCGGAATGCCGCCGGGCAATACGCGCCCCAGCCAAATTCCAAGGAGAGCCAGCCCAATGAGCATGACCATTCCCGGTAATGCCTCGAAAAAGCCGAATTTCGTTCCCACAACATTGGCGGCTAAGGACACGAGCCCACAGATAATAAGAATCTCCAGGATTTCACTCATTTTCATTTCGTTTCTCTCCCTTCCGCCAAAGCACTGGTTCCTTCCTTCTTCGCCGGCTCCGGGTCCGTCCCATACTTTAGACGATAAATTTTACGATAGAGCCATTCTGAGAAGGGGAGCGCCAGCCAGATACTCATATACAGACCATCCAGTCCCGACAGCATATTCGATGCCGCGCCAAAGGCCGCTAACTGATCCGCCATTTGCGGGTACATTGCGGAAAGCGAACCCACTGCCGCCGTCATCATACTGGCTGATCCAACCCCCGCCGCCATGGCCAGCGCGTAAGGATGAAAGGGAAGATATGCCGCCGCCAGGCTCGCCATGAGCCCAAAAAAGATCGTGCCGATGACCGTGCCGCAGATGTAGACGCCCATAACGCCGCGCCCTTCGGCGCTGTCGAGACCATAACGCTCCCCGATCAGGGCGACGTTCGGCTCACGGGCTATAGAATGGGCCGCGCCAATCGTTTCCCGCTTGAGGCCAATGAATACCGCGACGGGGATCCCAAGCAAAATCGTGCCGAGGTTGCCAAATTCCTGCAAAATAAGCGCTGGTGAAGCAGCGAGGATCTTCGGCAGGCTCGGACCGACCAGCGTTCCGTATTTCGCCATAAGCAACATAAGCGTGACGCCTAAAAGCGAGCTGGCGACCTTGACTTCTTTATCCGTGGAAATTTTTGTGAACCGCGGTGCGGTCAATATCCCCATGAGAAGCGCGTACATCATCGGCAAAAGCACGATCTTCCCCACGCCAACGGTAATAGCGATGTTGCCGATTCGCTCCGCAATCACAACAAGAATTAGAACCGTAATATGAAGCCGCAGATTTTTCATAACTATGTTCTCCTTTCGTCAATCCGATTCAAAATAGGAATCCAGCTTAGCGATGTATTCTTCCTTCGTCAAAAACGGCTTATACTTCGAGAGAATAGTGTAGGCTCGGCGCCCTCCATCTGCCAGAAGATCGACGATCATGCCGGTGAAAGCCTTGGCTGGCGTGAGAACGGCGGCTGAAAAATCTGTCACCGTAAATTCCTTCGTATGGAGCGCCCCATCGACGCCGCCGATAAAGGGATGAATCGCAGGCATGATGTGAGAAAGATCGCCCATGTCCGTTGAGGCCCGGAAGTGACCAGCATCGACAATTTCCGTCCCCGGCGCGAGCTGGCGGACATTCTCCACAAAAAGCTCATTCAGCGCGCTACAGCAACGAAGCGGCAGCATACCGGGGATCGTCTCGACGCGCGTTTTAGCGCCTACCGCTGTGCCTCCGGCACGAAGCGCCGCCTCCACGCGCTTATGCGTGGCTTCGATCGCTTCCATTGTCGCCGCCCGCACATAAAGCTCCATTCGGACATCGGCGGGAACGCTGTTCACCAAATCGCCGCCCTTAGTGATGATCGGGTGAACGCGGACGACATCTTTTTCCTGAAACGTCTCTCGCAAGGCGTTAATCCCCATGATCCCCAGGCATGCCGCATTCAGGGCGTTAATCCCTTCGTGCGGTGCATTCGCGGCGTGCGCCGTCCGGCCAACGTAACGCACCAACTTCACCAGGAAGCCATTGCTCGATTCGCCGATTGCGACAGCTTTCTGCCGCATTTCCCCCTGCGAGTGCATCATCATCGCCATATCGATATCATCGAAATGCCCTTCGTAGATAAGCTCATCTTTGCCGCAAAGGTAATGAAGCTTCCCCTCCCCCATCAGTCGCCGGCGATACTCGATTTCAACGTACTCTTCCGCAGGAACGGCAAAAAACACGACGTCACCGGACAGCTCCGGCAAAATCCCGCTCGTTAGGAGACCTTGCGCCGCCGCCAACATCGTCGTCATCTGGAGAAAATGGCCGCAAGTATGCGCCGCTCCCGTCAGCGGATCGGCCTTAGGGCTGTCCGGCGTTCCTACGGCATCCAGCTCACTTAGCACGGCGACCGTCGGCCCGGGATGACCGCTCCGTGCCCGCGCCTTCACGCCGGTCAGCGCCAGCCCGGTTTCCGGCGAAAGCCCCAGTGCCGTCAGATATTTTTCGACTTTCGCGGCGGTTTTCTTCTCCTTAAATCCCAGCTCCGGCTCACGTTCAATATCCCGCGCCAGCGCTTCCAGCTTAGCCGCCGCCGCGTCAATAGCGGCCGCTGCTCGCCGCTTCATCTCGTCCTTATCCACAAAATTGCCTCCCCGCATAAACGCCAGCCTTATAAAACAGTCAACCGGCGACGTCCTTAAATAAAGCCGAATTTCTTCAGCGGTTCTGTAAAAATCGCATAGCTAGGAACGCCAGCACCATCAGAATGAGCAAAACCCCAATTCCTCGCAAAATGCGCCCCCAAGCGTTTCCTTTGGCTCTCTCTTCCGGACGATCAATCTCCTTGAGCAAGCGTTCCCGCTCGGCAGGAGCGATAACCGTGTCATCCGGCGTGTAGGCCAGCGCTAAGAATTTCTCCCGCGCCCCGTGGTACAGATCAGCAAGAGCCGCGCTGTAGCCAAATACCGCCTGGGGGAAAAGTGCCGCGCGCCCCGCCGCGAATTTCTCGTATTCTTCGCGGTTAAAGACATAGCCCATGATCGTCTGCACTCGCCCGTTTTTCAAGCCAACGTGCGGCAGATAAAAAATTTCCCAGTGAAAAAGCCGCGTCATCAGCCGCCAGCCCGTAAAATACACCCAAGCGATCTCGTCGCGCGGAAAAATATAGACGCGATCGACGTAAAAGAAATACATGTATTTCTCTCCAATATAGCTGTAGCCTGTCTCGCTTGCCATAATGTCAGCCGCAACTTCAGCATAGGATAGTCCCGCTTGCGTAACCGCCTCTTCGATCATATTCCGGGCGGTCCGATGATTTAACCGGTCGCTCAAATACTGCGGCACATAACCAAGCTGAAAAAGGACCGTCCGCCCGTGAAACGCCATGAGAATACCCATAATGATCACGATAGGAAGCGCTGTCGCCCAGCCTTGCTCTACCCCTGTCTTAAAAAGCAGAAGGAGAACCACAATATCAGTAATCGTCGAGATCAGCGAATTAATAAAAACCCGCCGCCGTCCCGCGTCTAATCTTTGTTCGATTTCATTCAATCTCGTTTACCTGTCTTTCCGCCGAAATATTTAACACACGGCCTTCACTTTACTTCCGCAAGGCTGTAAATACCCGGCTGCATGAGATCGCGCACCGTCATCACAACCTCCATCATCTCCGGCCCGCCGGCCGCCGCCAGCTCGATCTCCTGCCGAAAATAATCCATCAGCCTTTGCGGCGCCTCCTCGCGGATAGCCGCCTCCTCCCGATGAAACGCCCACGCAATATCGATTCCGCCGTTCTGGTTATCCGCCGTCATCTCCCAAGAGCCGTCGTGGGTCGTAATGAACTGCGTCTCATCCACCTGCACCCAGCCTTGAGAAGCGGCAGCAAATTTCAGGCAAGCCTCAGTATATTCTTTTACAGTCATTCTTTCCCCTCCTTTTCCTTCGTGTATTTTACTTCATATTCCACTCCCGCGAAAGTGATTCCTTCTTTTTTCTGACAAAAATATTCCATCCAGGCCAAAACCGCCCCAGTTTATCGGGAATCAGCGCGCTAAAATAGATGCAATCAACGAATTTACCGATTCTTACGAAAGGAGCTTTTCATCTTCCCCCGCAAATTTGCCATTCGCACCCGCGCCGTTTATAATAACGATAGCAAAGAAGCGTAAGGAGGAAGGATCTTGAACGATAAAATCATTCTGACCGGAGACCGTCCCAGCGGGAAACTTCATATTGGACATTATGTAGGTTCGTTGCGCCAGCGGGTATCCTTGCAGAATACGGGGGAGTTTCAGGAAATCTTCATCATGATCGCCGACGCGCAGGCATTGACGGATAATTTCGCTGATCCGGCGAAAGTCCGGGCGTCGATCACCGAAGTGGCGCTCGATTATCTGGCGGTAGGCCTTGATCCGAAAAAATCAACGATCTTCATCCAGTCGCAGATCCCGGAGCTCCCCGAACTTATGATATATTATCTGAATCTCGTTTCCCTCGCCCGCGTGCAGCGGAACCCGACTGTCAAGGCGGAGATTGGACAGAAAAACTTTGGCGAAGGAGTCCCCGTCGGCTTCGTTTGCTATCCCATCAGCCAAGCCGCAGATATCACCGCCTTCAAGGCGACGACCGTCCCTGTGGGGGAGGATCAAAAGCCCATGTTGGAGCAGACCCGTGAAATTGTCCGTAAGTTCAATGAAATCTACGCGCCGGTTCTCGTCGAACCGGACATCCTGCTGGCAGAAAACGAAGTCTGCCTGCGCCTGCCGGGCACCGACGGTAAAGCCAAGATGTCAAAATCTCTCGGCAACGCGATCTATCTTTCCGACAGTGCCGATACCGTGCGGGAAAAAATCATGTCAATGTACACCGACCCGACCCACATCAAAGTTTCCGATCCCGGCCATATCGAAGGAAACACGGTATTTACCTATCTTGACGCCTTCTCTAGGCCGGAGCATTTTCCCCGCTATCTCAAGGAGTACGCGACGCTTGACGAATTAAAAGACCACTATCGGCGCGGCGGTCTCGGCGACGTGAAGATCAAAAAATTTCTCAACAGTATTTTAGAAGAGGAACTCGCCCCGATCCGTGAACGCCGCGCCGAATACGCCAAAGACCTCACGGCACTCTACGATATGCTGAAAAAAGGTACGGAGAAAGCGGAAGAAACCGCCGCCCAGACCCTTTCCGATGTCAAGCGCGCCATGAAGATCGATTATTTCGCCTAA
>CAJPUA010000045.1 GCA_905373705.1 uncultured Schwartzia sp.
GGCGAAAGGCGCCAGCCTCACCGCCGCCATCCGCCAGGCAAAAGACTATGTCACCGGCGCCCTTTCCGCCGATCTGAAAATGGGTAAAGGTCACGGTCCCCTGCACCACGGTTTTGATCTGAAAAGCCGCTTTCTCGCGCCGTTTCCCCCTGGGGAAGGAAAATGATCGTTCTATTGGGGAAAGAAAAGCAGTTGCCCCGGGGCGCAAAAACAGATATAATAGAATAAATTATATTGTCGGTCGCGCCTGCGGCTGACACAAGAAAGCGGGGCGCAGAACATGCCAATATCACCAGCCATCATCGGCGGTCTTGTCGTCATTTTGATCTTCGGCATCGGTTTAGGAAATTATGCCATGATGGCCTACTATCATCTTCACGAGGGCGACGATTTAGAATGGCTGTCCAACGGGCAGGTCAGCAATCGGGTCACGCTGGCTATCATTCAGTTCATTTGCCTGGTATTCATCATGGGCGGCTTCTGGGTTATTGATCTGACGGGGTCCGCTCTCTAACCGGCCCTGCCGCAGTCTCTTCTCGAAACGATTTGCCGCTGTCCGGCAGAACAGGGACAAATTTCTCAAAAGGGCGTGTCCTTTCCGCAATGAAGGACGCGCCCTCTTTCTTTGTTCGCCCCCTTATGCTATACTGTAAAGAGAAAAATTCCCGCCTGTTTTTCCTAAACGATTCAGGAAAAATATTCGTGTCCCGGCAGGACTTTTTCCTCTCTCGTCGAAATTTTACCAGACGGAATCATTTGACAGCCGACGCCTGTCCTCTTTCCGTCTTGCCGGGTGGTGACTGCGTTGTCGTATTTTCTCATCACGTTCGCCGTCATGGCCGTCAGCCTCCTGCTGATCTACCGGGCCGCCCGTTTTTTCGGACTGCAGGTGGATCGCCGGGCGCTGGTTTTGTGTGCGTTCATGGCCGTCGGCGTGAATTTCGCTTCCATTTTTCTTTCGAACGTCTTAACGCTCGATCATCTGCTGGTCATCATCGGTCTGGTTTTGCTTGCCGCCGCTCTGGTCACGATTTTTAACGAATATCTTCTGCGGCACCAGACCGCGGCTCTTGTCGGCGTCGATGCCCCGCTGAGCGGAGCCCTGGCCTTCGCGACAGAGGTTACAGAGGATACGGAAATTTTCCCGGCAAAATATATGGGGCACAGTGAGGCCTCGGAGCCTCCTCTAGCAGCTCCGACCGAAAAAACCGACGAACCTTCCCCAGGGAAGCTTTCTCTCCTTCCCGCAGAAACATTGCCCGCTAAACCGAAGGAAGCGACGCTTGAAACAAGCTCCCTGCCGAACAAAACGGAAGACGAGAAACGCGGCGCACGGCAGGCGAAGAAAAATGACCGCGACGGGGCTAAAGGCAGGCCGTCGGCATTTATAGACGCAACCGAAGCCTTAGTTGCCGACGCCCGTCAAACATTGAAAACACACCGCGCTTCACCGAAAACAGCTGCGCCTTTTGCCGCTCTCGAAATAAAAGCGGAAAACGTCAGCCAAAAGGGGAGCGAGAAAGCCTCTGCCGTGCTCTACGAAAACGTGGACGGCGAAAGCGGCGCCGATCTTGCCGCGGCACTGGCCGCGAGCTTTTCTGCCAAGTCGGAATCAACCGTCGCCATTTCGCCGAACCGGTCGATTCCGACGGTCAGAGCTACACCTGCCAGAGGTCGATCCGCCAAACGGCAACCAGGCGCCTTATCGGCTAAAGCTTCCAGGGGCATCAACCCGGCAAAGCCTTCGCGGAAAGTCATCTCCTACAGCCAGGAACCGCTTCCCGACAAAACAGCATCTGTAGGCGTTGCGCTATCTCGCCTCCACTCGCTCGACGATCATCTCGACTACGCGTTCGAGCAGAAAAGCCGCCGCCGTTTTGCCAACGCGATTCTTGCCTATCGGCAGGCTTTGGAAAAATTTCGCAATGATCCTTATTCCCCTTTCATCGCTATTGAATTGGGCAATATATATAAGGAAACCGGCGCTTATGCGGACGCCATCAGTATCTTCCGCAATGCGCTCCAGCTGCCAGCCATCAAGGGGCAGGACGGTATCCGGGCTGAGTTTCAGAAAAATATCGCCTATCTTGGTACCGTTTTACATATACTGACCCGGCATCGGAGACCGAATACTCCGTTCTCGGAAATCCCCCCGGACTGTCAACGCGAGATTGAATCCGCTTTTGCCGCGGAACCGTCCGGAAAATATCAACGCACAGGAGGAAAAACCAATGACCAAAAAAAGCGTAGAAATCCTTAATCTGCCTATCATCAGCATCACGGAAGGGCGCGAGCTCGGCATGAGCAAAACGCTCCTCATCGACGCCAAAAACGGCGTTGTCGCGGCCATCACCATCGAGGACGAGGACTGGTACCGCGGCGTGAAGCTGCTCCCCTACTCCTCTGTCATCGCTATCGGCCACGACGCGGTTACCATCACTTCCAGCGAAAACATCCTGACCCTTGAAGACGCCAGCGATTACGAGGCAATGATGGACGCCAATATCCGAATTATCGGCACCAAGGCCATCACCAAATCCGGCACGATTCAGGGCAAGGTTTCGGAAATCTACATCGGCGACGGCGGAAAAGTCGAAAAATGCGCCATCGTCGCTCCCGACGGCTCCGAATCAGAAATTACGGCTGAACAAATCTCCATCTTTGGAAAGCAGGTAACTGTCATCGACCCCACGGAAGAAGAAGAAAAAAAAACTAACCCCGTGACGCCGACACCAAAACCTGCTCCCGCTCCAGCTCCTAAGCCGGCGCCAGAGAAAGCGCCGGAGCCGACCCCCGCGCCGAAAGCGGCGGAAAAACCGGCGCCTGCGCCGGAAGTTAAGCCGGAGCCGGCAAAGGCCGCGGAAGCCGACAAAGCCACAGAAGAACGCCATCGCCGCTTTTTGCTTGGCAAAAAAGCCGCCCGCGATATCAAGACCGACAGCGGCGTCCTGATCGTCAAAGCGGGCGCCGACATTACCGAAGAGGTTCTTCAGAAAGCCAAGCTTGCCAACAAGTTTATTGAGCTTTCCATGAACATTCAGTAAGCCACGCCGCATTTCTAAGGCTGCCGTGACCGTGCGGCAGCCTTTTTATCATTCTGCAGTCCCAGCTACATGAAGGAGGATCCACACAGATGAAACCATACCATCCATTGGCCTTCTTTGCCATGTTCTGCTCTCTCATCACGCTGCTCCTCCTCATCTCCTTCGGCGGGCTCCTCATCGGTTTTATCCGACAGGATCTCATGGCCTTTGGCCTGACATTTGCCGGACATCCCCTGACCGGTCTGACAAAAGAAGAAGCGCAAAATGAAATCGTCCGGCACGTGCAGGAAGAACTCACCTCACCCGCGCTTATTCTTTCCTATGGCGACCGGCGCTGGGAAGCGTCCCCGACCGATATCGGTCTGACCGCCGATATTCCCGCCACCGTGGAGCAAGCCTTTGCCGTCGGGCGCAGCGGCAGCCTCCCGCGGCGGATTGTGGACGCGCTTTCCTGCGCCCTCCGTCAGCGTGAAATCCCGCTGGTCCTTCGGCAGGACACGGTACAGCTCAAAAAATGGCTTGATCCGGTGGCCGCCTCGATTCATGAACCGGCCCGGGACGCCTCCTGCACTCTCACACCGGACGGAGCCGTCCACCGCCTTCCCAGTGTGACCGGAGTCACTCTTGATACCGCTGCCCTGGCAGATACCCTGGCCCTCGAGCTCACAACTCTGCGCTTGCCGCGCCGGGAAGCTCTCGCCCCCGCCATAAAAGCCCCCGCCATCGCGACAGATGATCTTGCCGCCGTCGACACTGTGCTGGGCGTCTATACCACCTATTACGATCCTAACTCAAACCGCGGGAAAAACATCGAGCGGGCCGCCATGGCGCTCGACCATGTTCTCATCAAAAAAGGCGCGGCCTTCTCCTTTAACGCAATCGTCGGCAACCGGGTCGCCGACGCCGGTTACCTCACCGCGCCCGTCATCGTCGACGGAAAAATCGAGCAAGATATCGGCGGCGGTGTCTGCCAGGTCAGTTCCACCCTTTACAACGCTATTCTTTTGGCCGATCTTAACCCTACCCAGCGGACGGCGCACTTCTACCCTTCCTCTTACGTCCCGGCAGGATTAGATGCTACCGTAGCCGACGGACAAATCGATTTCTGCTTTGCCAATCAACTTCCGCACAACGTCTACCTTCTGACTTCCGCGGAAAGCGGGACGCTCACCATCTGCGTTCTCGGCGCCGGCTCCGATGTCCCCGCCGATATCCGTCTGGAAACCGCTGTCATCGGTCCCAATCCCACAGTCGAAAGCTACCGCATCTATGAGCGGAATGGGGAAGAAACCGGACGGGAGTTTCTTCACACCGACGAATATGACATTCCCCCACCGGATCCCCAACAAGCGGGGCAGGCCCCTGATCCCCCGGCGAGACGTCCTCTGCCGACGGTAGATACAGTTCCCAGTGAAGAAACGGATCCTGCTCCTCGTAGACAGGAACGGCGTTCTTCACGGGGCAGCGTCCTCGCCAGGCACGCTTCTGCAGAGGACGCCGCCTGACCCCAACCGCCGCGCTTCAAAAAACTTCGCTTTTAACGCTGTTTTGTCCCCTAGCGAATGAGCCTCTGCTTTACCGGACGTTCACAATCCTCCCTTCCAAACTTAAAGGAGTGTTTATTATGAGTGATTTTCGTGAAATTTCCCCCGCAGAACTTACCGACAATCCCTTTACGCTCATTGGTCAAGACTGGCTTCTTGTTACCGCCGCCGCAGAAGGGCGTGCAAATACCATGACCGCCTCGTGGGGCGGCCTGGGCGTCCTCTGGAGCCTTCCTGTCGCTACCATCTATCTGCGCCCACAACGCTATACAAAAGAATTTGTCGACAAAAGCGCCGCCTTCTCTCTCAGCGTCCTCGACGACTCTCACCGCGCGACGCTTTCCTATCTGGGCGCGGTCTCCGGGCGGGATGAGGACAAAATCAAAAAATCCGGCCTGACGATCGCCCACGAAGGCGAGGTCCCTTACTTCAAAGAATCCCGCCTCGTCCTCATCTGCCGAAAACTCTACCGGCAGGCCATGAATCCTGAAAACTTTGTCGTCCCTGCCCTCATAAACCAATGGTATTCCCAAGAGGACTATCACACCATGTATGTTGGCGCCATCGAAAAAATATTACAGCGCGGGTAAAACAAAAACGAGCCGCGTCAATAGAGAAAGCCCGTGGATATCAATGTATCCACGGGCTTTCTCTATAAAAGGTCGGAAAAAGTTTACGCCCTCATCGCATCAAGAGGCCGCGCCCACGCTTAGGGACGCGAAGAATACGGGCGCTGTTGAGGACGACGGCGAGGGTCGAGGTATTGTGAATAATGGCCGCCCAGAGGGGATTGATGATGCCGAGAGCCCCTAAAAGCATAGCCGCCGAGTTTACGGTGATCGTCGCCATGAAATTCTGGTGAATGAGGCTCATGGTACGCCGACCAAGGCGCAACGCGGTCATCAGCTCGCCGGGGTCTTCGGAGCGAATCGTGACAGCGGAGGATTCGGCGGCGATGTCCGTCTGCCGCCCCCCAAGACTGACGCCGACGTTGGCGAAGGCGAGGGCCGGGGCATCGTTTATGCCGTCGCCGACCATCATGATACAGCCGCGTTCCTTGAACTTTCGAACGTAGTCCGCCTTATCTTCAGGCAGAACTTCCGCATAATAAGCGTCGATGTCCATTTCCCGGGCGACGTCCTTGGCGACCTCTGTCGAATCTCCGGTGAGCATGACGATCTCGTCGATGCCGTAGCGACGCATCTGATTAAGGGTCTTTTTCATCTGCGGGCGAATGGGATCGTTGATCCCGATGACGCCCAAGAGCTTCTTATTGCGAGCGACGTAAATGCGGCTCGGCGCAATAACTTCCTGACCGATCGCATCGGTCCCTGTAACGCCGGACTCCTCCATGAATTTTCGACTGCCAACGAGGACATTACCGCCCTTATATGCACCAAAATCCGGCACCCGCGCCTGCATCCCGCGGGCGACGATCGTCTTAGATGATTTGTGCTGCGGCACTTCCCAGCCCTGCTCGCGGACGTACTTCTGGATAGCGACGGCCAGCGGGTGGACGGAGTGCATTTCCGCCGAAGCGGCAAGAAGGATCGTTTCTTCCTCCGTGACGCCTTCCAGTGTCTCCACAGCAGAAATCTGGGGGATTCCCACGGTAATCGTGCCGGTCTTATCAAGAACCACGGTGTCGGCTTCTGCCAAGGCTTCAATATAGTTGCCGCCCTTGACGAGAATACCGCACTTCGCGGCGGCGGCAATGGAAGCGGAGATAGCGGTTGCCGTCGAGAGCTTAAGCCCGCAGGAAAAATCAATGAAGAGCAGATTCAAAACGCGCTGCCAGTCCCGGGTCGCGCCGTAGACGATAATCGCGCCAAACAGCGTGACGGGGACGAGCAGATCAGCCATTCTATCAGCGAAATTCTGCACCGGGGCGCGCTGCGCCTGCGCTTCCTCAACGAGATGGACAATGTGGGCGAGGGACGTGTCCTGCCCGACCTTTTCCACGCAAATAACCAGTTCTCCCGCTTCAACGATACTGCCCGCGTAGACGGGGGATTTTGCGTGCTTCATCGCCGGATTCGATTCGCCGGTGATGGAGGACTGGTTGACCGCCGCCGTTCCCGCAAGGACTCGCCCGTCGATGCAGATTTTTTCCCCGGTATGCGCCGCGATTTTGTCTCCGGCTTTGAGCGTCTCAACCGGCACCTTGCGCTCGACGCCGTTCTCCATCAGCCAGACATAGCGCTGATTGAGGTTCAAAAGGCCGGAGATCTGCCGCCGGGCGCGCTCGGCCGCGTAGCAGGTGAGCATTTCCGCTCCGTTGGAAAGCGTCAAAAGCGTGAGGCTGGACTCCGGGCGTCCGGAGAGGACAGAGGCCGCCACCGCCGTGGCGGTCAACGTATCGGCGTTGGGCCGTCGACTGCGCAGGAGACTGCCGTAGCCGTTTTTGAAAATGTTGCGCGCCATGATGAGAACCAGAAAGCTGCGGACGATCTTCAAGCTGGCGTAAGCCGCCGGCGCGTTCTTTTCGAGGAGCTTCATGGCAGCGAAGGTAGCGAGGGAGATGAGGGCGTCACGCCGGTAATCGGCCATATCCGGCTCAGTTTCGCGCCGCTCGGCTTCTTTCCGGTAGCGGGAGAGGAGCCTCTCCCCCGCCGGATGAAGACGCGCTCCTGTGTGCCAGACACGGATCTCTTTTTCCTCGATGATCGCCGAAACAATCCCCCCCACCGCCCGCAGGCGCACCCCCGCCATGATC
>CAJPUA010000046.1 GCA_905373705.1 uncultured Schwartzia sp.
TCCTGATAAAGCTGCCGCACCTTATCGGCGAGGAACGCGGCCTCGCGCCCGAAGCCCTTCATTTCATCGCTCCCCACCGCAAACGGCTCATCGTCATCTTCCGCTAAAGCAGGCTGAACCGTTTTTTCCTCAAGAATATAAAGCTCTGTCGGTTCATCAGCAAAAGAACCAGCCTCTCCCGCAGGGTAATCCGCCTTCGCGTAAAGCGCCGCTTTTTCGTCGTAATCCAATTCCAATCCAGGAGCAACCATGACCTGGGAAAAGACATAATTTACCGCCGCCAGGATTTCCTTTCGGCTGCGATAATTTTCCTTCATATCGATCGTATCGCTTTCTTCGTTCTCCCCCCGGGCATAATCCGTATGCTTCGCCTGAAAGAGCCCCGGATCCGCCAGCCGGAAACGGTAAATACTCTGTTTAACGTCGCCGACGGCGAAAAGATTTCGCCCGTTTGCCACTCGCTGGAGAATCGCCTCCTGCACGCCGTTTACGTCCTGATATTCGTCGACCATGACCTCCCGGTAGCGCCCCCTGAGCGTCCGAACCACCGCGTCATCTTGAAGCAAGCGCAGGGCGAAATGTTCCAGATCAGAAAAATCCACAATCCGCTTTTTTCGTTTGGTCTTTTCAAACCGCTCGCCAAAGGCTTGAGCCAGTCCGCACAACGCCGCGGCTGCGGGCCGGCACTCCCGCAAATCCTTTAGCAGCTGCTGTGCGGATTCGCTGAAATATGTCTCTTTCAAATATGCGACGCGATCCTTGATTTCATTTTTCCGCTGCGCGCTGATGAATTCTCGAAACGCCTTGTCTACGTTTTTGGCCGCCGGTTGACGCTGATGCTTCACTATTCGTATCGCCGCGGCAAGCTCCTCCCAGCCTCTATCGGCCGCATCCCGCAAAACCGCCAGCTGGGCGGCGTCCGCTTCCAGCGCTGGAGAAAGCTTATCCGCCCCACATAACGTCACGCGGCGTAAGAGGTTCTGAACGCCGTTTTCCGCCTTTTCCAGAACACGGAAAATATCCGCCTGTATTTCCTTTTTATACCAGAGCAGCTCTTTTACCGGCGTTCCTTCGGGCACGTTAAACATCTCCGGCTGCTTTTCCAGCCACGCTTCCGGCTCCGGCTGACTCCGAGAAAAATCGTACAGCTGCAAAATCATCTCATGCAGCTTTTCGTCGCCTCGATCCGATCCATATTGCGCGACGAACTGTAAAAAAGGCTCGTCCTGCGCCTCATACCTCTCCTCAAAGAGCTCCTCCATTACCTGCCGGCGAACCAGCTCGATTTCCTGTTCGTTCGCCACCCGAAAGCCGGGATCCATATCGAGCGCCGCAAAATGCTGGCGGATAAGCGACAGACAAAAGACATGGATCGTCGAAATCGAGGCGTTAGGAAGGAGCGCCAGCTGACGTTCCAGCGCCGGATCCATCTTGAGCCGCGCCGTAATCCTTTTTTCGATGCGCTCTCTCATTTCAGCTGCCGCCGCGTTCGTAAATGTTAAAACAAGCAGTTCGTCGATATTATACGTTCCGTCAACGATATTGGTAATAATCCGTTCTACCAGCGTATACGTTTTCCCTGACCCCGCCGCCGCGGATACCAGAAGATTCTTTCCCCGCTCTTTGACGGCCCGCGTCTGGTCAGGGGACGGCTCTTGACGTTTCTCGCTCATAACTTTTTATCCTCCATCCGCTCCGCCATTGCCCGGGAAAAATCATCCAGATCAGGCAGATCACGGTACATAAAGCCCGGGAGCTTCAGATCGAAGCCGCAGACCGCGCGATACGCACAATATTCGCAGGCATGACGCGCCGCCTTTCGGTAAGGACGTGCGGCAATCTGCCCGCTCAAAACCCCCTGCCCCGCCGTGCGCAGCTGATACGACGTATAGCGCAGCAGCGCCCGCATTTCCTCCAAAGTGCGAACGTTCTTACGCGAATTGGCCGATAGACTCCCGTCCTTATTGAAGGCAATTTTCACGAAGCGATGACTGTTGTCTATTCCCTGCAGCACCGCCGTATCGTCCAGCAGCCAGCCGGTCATCTGCAGCTTCTTCCAGAGCGCCCCGCAGGCCTCCTCGCGCCGAAAGGCCGACGTCTTTCCTTCTTGACGCGGATTTTGCAGCAGGCAATACAGCATTCCCGCCGGTTTTTGCTGAATCATTTCTTTTTGCAGTATCCGGCTCGTCGCCAGCACATAGGTCAGAAGCTGCAGCCGCAGTCCGTAATACACCTCGTCCAGCGACAGATCGGTGCGGCCGGACTTATAATCAATAACCAGGAAATAAAGCGGGCCGCCCTCCTCCAACCGGCTGAGATCGACCCGGTCGATTTGCCCAACGACATCCAGCATACAGCTTTCGTCCAGCTCGTAATGCACCAGAGAGCCGAACGGCGACTCCTCCCCGAAGCGCAGTTCAAAATATCGCGGATGAAAAGCGCTCTGCGCGTCATAAGCGCTGAGGCGAGCCAGCGAACTCTCCGCCGTCCGAGCGATGCGCTCCTGCAAATTCTGGTACTGCGCCGTACTCAAGAGAATTTCATTCTGCACTTGCGGCGCTTCTTCCGCCATGATTTTTGCTGTAAGCTGATGGCGCTCTTCGTCGCTCACTTCGCTCCAGCGTCGCTTTTCCGCCTGCAAGCGCTCGCCGAAGCGGCGCATAACATCATGCAGGAGCGTGCCAAAATCAGGCGCCGTAAACTGACAGATCGGGCGTTCCGCCAACCGCAGACCATACTGTGCAAAATGGCGAAAAGGACAGGCGTAGAACTGCGACCGCGCTTTTTCCCGCGCCCAGTTATAGACCGATCCCCACTCCGGCGCCTTTTTTCCTTTATATTCGCGCAGTGCCGGCGCAAGACGGGAAACGGAACGCTCTCCGACGGTGAAGCGAAAATCCATTCGCTCTTCCATACTGTCGAGAGCGATCGAATCCTCTTCTACCGGTAATATTTCCAAAAGCCGCGTAAGCAGCGGCGAACGGGTCAAACCGTTGCCTTCGCTGTCGGCCAGCGCGTAGGAAAGCCAGAGATATGAACGGGCTTCGGTAAGTCCATGGTAGAGCAGATAGCTCTCGCCATAACTTTCATCTTCCCCGGGGGAAAGCTCCAGCTTTATCCCCTCGCCCATCCGGCGGATCTGCGCGCGATCGGCGTCTGAAATCAGCCCTTTATCGGGAACGCGCCGCGGCATAACGCCGTCGTTCGCCCCCAGAACATAAAGCGCCGCGATATTATTCAAGCTGTTTTGATCAAACGAAGCGACTGTCACCGCGTCAAGACTAGGCGGAATGAGCGCAACCTCCAGCGCGTCCAGCCCATCGTCAAGAACAGCGGCGTATTCTTCCAGCGTCATCTTCTCATCGCCGCTGATTGTGACCATCTGATCCAAAAGCTCCATGACCGCGTCCCAGATCATTCGATGTTCTTTCGCTTCTTCCCATCGGCCTTCTTCCTCGGCATTCTTCTCCCACGTCCGCAAAATTCCGGATACGTCTATTTCTGCAAGAAAAGAAAATACTGCCGTCGTGAGTTCCCGGACGTTTCCCGCCGCCTTTAAAGCCGCGTTTAGCTCCAAAAGCGGTGCTCCCAGTTTTTTTCTGGCCTCATTGACCCGCGCCAGCCGCTCCGCGGCCTTTTTTTCACTCACTTTTGCCGAACGGCGGCGATAAGGCCATTCTTTCTCCCAGCTTGTTTTTCCACGAATACCAAATTCCAGAACATAATTTTCCAAAATATCTATATCGTCTCGACAGATCGGAAAGAGATCGGTTTTCGCGGCGCGAAAGACATCGTCATAACGCCAGCCGTCAACGGCAGCCGCCAGCGCTGACCGTATCAGCTCCGCCAGCGGATGATGTACACCGGCGCGTTTAGCGTCGCAAAAGAAGGGAATACCGTAGTCAGCCAGTGTGAACTCCAGAATCTGCCGGTAATTCTCCGCGTCGCGCAGCAATATCCCGATATCTCGATATCGCAGCCCTTCGTCCCGGCACCGCCGAAAAACGGCGCGGCTCCCCCAGCTGCCGAACCGTTGCCTCGACACCCGCCGTCTGTGCCGTCTCCTCCAGCGCTGACAGAGTTTTTTGCGCCCGGTAAAAGAGCAGGGAGCTCTCTCCTTTCATCAGCTCCGTATCCATTGGAAGCGTAACATGAACCTTCTCCGCCTTGCGAATCAGCGCCTGCAAAACGTTTCTCTCCTGCGGATTGAAGAAAACGAAGCCATCCAGCCAGACCTCCGCGCCCGTGAATAATTCAGCCTTGGGAATTGCCGCCGCGAGAAACGTCATCCGATCCTCGGCGTCCTCGTAACGTCCTGCAGTCACCTTCTGAAACTCCCAATAAAGCGTCGCAATGTCCGTCAGCTTTTGATTAAGGTACCCCTCTCCGACGGCCTTTGCCGCCTCATCAAGCTGCTCCGGCGTTCCTCCGTAGCTTTTCAGCTCCTCGATCGCCTTTGCCAGCGCTGCGGTAAAGCCTCGCTGCTGCGCCGCCCGTTTCAGAACGGTCAAATCTTCGCCGCGTTCCTCGATAATTTTTTTCAAAAGAAGCCGTTTGCCTACCGCCGTTAAACGCGGTCGAACCGTCTGCCCTGAATCCGACAATAGACGCCAAGCCAAGCGGCGGAAACCGAACACATAGCCTCGCATGGTCCCTCGGCCATTCGCCGCCGCTGCCAGCTCCCGCTCGGCTTTATACGTCATATGCTCCGGCACGATCATCACCAGCGCCGGGCCGAGCGGCGCCTGCGCCATGTGCTCCGTCATCATCCGCAGACATTCGTAGGTCTTGCCGCTGCCGGCCCGCCCCAGAATGATGTCCAGCTTCCGCCGCGTTCCCATGCTTTTTCCTCCCATTTCTTCCCCTTGTGCGACGTCCCTTTTCCCTCACGCCGCTCGGGAAAACTCTCTCCCCAATAGACTCTCTCTTATATTCGTCCCCCAAGGCGTCTTTCCCTGCCGCTTTAAAAAGCGATAACCGCACGGGAAAATCCCAAACGGCGTCAAACATGAAGTCATGAGCCTCACAACAACAAATGTACCTTGCATAAGTATATCCGTCATGTTAGAATAACATCGCAATCGTAAATCTGCCACCTCCAGCCGGCAGGTTTTACATAGAATCGGGAGGCCGACCACCACCATGCATCAACCGCCTGAATCAAAGGATTTACCGGCGCAGCAAAAAGCACAGGAACTGCTTGAGGAGCGGGAAGCAGATTTTCGGATGCGCGTCTATACCGGTCCGATGAACCGCTTACTCATCATCCTGCTCTGCGTCTGGACATGCTTTCAGCTCTACTTCACAACCTGGGGTGCGATCAGCGCCATTAATCTTCGCGCCTTTCACTGTATGTTTCTGCTCCTCTTCACGTTCCTCCTTTTCCCGGCATACCGCCGCGAAAAAAGGAAACGCTCCCTGCCGCCGCTTTTCGATATAGCGCTGATCGCCATATCCTCCGGCAGTCTTTTTTATCTGGTCGTAAATTATCCGCGCATCGCCCAGCAGGGCGGCCGGGTAACGTCGTTTGAACTGGTTATCGCCGGGGCGGCGTTGCTCGCGATATTCGAAGCGGCCCGGCGCGCTTCGGGAAATCTGACGCTTTTGGCGCTTCTCTTCCTCGCCTATAACTGGTTCGGCGCTTATCTGCCCGGCTATCTCGGGCACAACGGATTTACCCTGAAACGCGTACTGGTGACGCAGTTCTGGGGGACGCAGGGCGTTCTGGGCACGGGTATCGGCGTATCGGCTACGTATATTTTTCTCTTTGTACTGTTCGGCGCTTTTTTAAAGCACAGTGGGTTTTCCCGGTTTATCAACGATTTTTCCCTGACGCTCGTCGGACAGACTTCGGGCGGTCCGGCGAAGGTCGCGGTAGTGGCTTCGGCGCTCCTTGGCATGATTAACGGCTCCGCCATCGCAAACGTCGCCACCACCGGCACGATCACGATCCCTTTGATGAAGCGCACCGGCTATAAAAAAGAATTCGCCGGAGCCGTCGAAGCAGTGGCTTCCACGGGAGGACAGTTCTGCCCGCCCATTATGGGCGCGGTCGGCTTCGTCATGGCGGAATTTCTCAACCTGTCCTACACAAAAGTCATGTTGGCCGCCATTGTTCCGGCTCTTCTTTACTACGCCGGCCTTCTCCTCGCGGTGCATCTTGAGGCCAAACGATTGGGGCTTTCAGGCCTCGCGAAGGAAAATATCCCCGACGCCATGCTCGTCCTTCGCCGCCAAGGCCATCTTATTCTTCCCCTTGTTTCTCTCATCGGTATGATGTTCTGGGGATTCACCCCTCTCTATGCGGCGGTGCTTTCTATTTTCGTCACCATCGCGGCGAGCTGGCTGCGCAAAGAAACGCGCATGACGCCGGCGATCATTCTTGAGGCTGTCATTGAAGGATCGCGCGGCGCCATTTCCGTAGGCGTCTGCTGCGTTATTATCGGCGTCATTATCGGCACCGTCACCCTGACGAGTATGGGCCTCAACATGGGCTATCTGATCCTGTCATTCGTTAATGGTGGAAGCCTTTACCTGACGGGACTTCTCGTCATGATTATGTCATGCATCCTCGGCATGGGCGTCCCCGGCGTCGCCGCGTATGTCATCGTGCAGGCCGTCGCCGTCCCTGTGCTCATCAAAGCCGGCGCTATTCCCATTGTCGCTCATCTCTTTTGCCTTATCTATGCCTGCCTCTCAAACATCACTCCGCCGGTCGCCATGAGCGCCTATGTCGCCGCAGGTATTGCCGGTTCTGATCAGACAAAAACCGGTCTTTGGGCGGTGCGCCTGGGCCTTGTCGGTTTTTTAATCCCCTTCTTCTTCCTTGATAATCCAATCCTTCTCGTCGGCGTGGAGTCGAATGCCAGCCTTACCGCCACTTTTTGGGCTGTCGCCACGGCGCTCATTGGCACGACATCCTTGGTCATGGGGTTGGAAGGCTGGATTTTATATCGAGCGTCGCTAATAGAGCGGCTGCTTCTTATCGGCTCGGCGCCCTTCCTTCTTTTACCCGGCGTTTACAGCGACTTTATCGGCATTGGCGGACTTGCCGCCGTCCTTCTCTATCAGACTTTCCATGCGCGCCGCAAAACACCTGCGCCTGCCCCGGAAAATTCAAAGTGACCTTTACGTATTTCTCCGCAGAGTCTTTCTCCAAAAATATACTTTTTAAAATTATCATTCAAAGGAGGAATTTCCATGAATTTCCCATCCCTGAAACGTGTCCTCTCCGTCGCCTTAGCGGCGCTGGCCATCGC
>CAJPUA010000047.1 GCA_905373705.1 uncultured Schwartzia sp.
CGAATTCCTGCGTGATCGCTTCCTCAATGTGTAACATATGTTTGACAAACCCACAATTTGCCAAAAAATTCTTCAAAAAAAGGCGGCCGTCAACCCGTTGACCGCCGCCTTTTTTTACCAGACCTTTCCTAAGATGAACCACATCCGCGCCCGGCTCTTGGCGTCTGTGGTGGCGTTCCTGTCCAGCCCGATGCGCCGCGCGTAGTCAAAGCGCGCGAACCAGTCGTTCGGCTTTGTATAGCTCACGCCGACGCCCCAGCCTTTAAGGATCATGCTCGAATCCGAGCCGCGATCCATCATGTGGCCGGTATCGAAATACGTGCTGAGCGAAAGCCCGGGAAGCGGCGTATGATAGCGCAGCTCCAGGGACCCTAAAAATCCCGTATCGCCTGACGCCTCACCTTGCGGATACGCCCGCACGCCGTTCGCGCCGCCGAGATACATCTGCTCCGAGCCGTCGAGCCGGCCGTTCGCCGTCTGCCCCTGCAATTTCAGCGTGACATCCGTCACATGCCCCAGCGCCTGCACGCCGGTCACGTTTACCGCCGCCTTGGCGAAGGTTCTTTCCGTACCGCTCATCTCGTCCAGCATTTTTCCGAACGTCGTCTTGGAGTCAAGATTTACCCGCCCCACCGTCACGGTCGCATCATAGCTCAGCGCCGCGCCCGGCTGGCGCTCGGATCCCGCCACGCCCACATGGAACGAGTGGGAACTTTTCTCCCGATTGGCGTCAGGGAAGCGATCGAGATCGTCTTTCATCATGCGGTAATCAAAGCCGTAGGTCACCTTCAGCTCGCGGTTCGAGAGGTGGTACAGAGGCGTACTGCCAAAGAGGCTGATCGTATTCGCGGTACCGTTCGCTCCCAGCGCCGCCGCCACCTTCCCCAGCTGGTAATCCATACGGCTGAAGCCCAGACCCAGCGTTGTCCCGCCGTGGCCGATGAGCGCTTCGTAATTGATGTAATAATTGTGCATATTGTGATTGGAGAGCAGCGCGCCGACGCTCAGCTTATCGCCCCGCCCTTCCACATCGTACAGCGTCTCCTGAATCCCGTAGCGGTAGCGCCCCGACGACGTACTGCCATAATTCTCCACGTACAGCACGGTATTGGAAATTTTCCCTTCTTCAATGCGCACCTTCAAATTGCTCGTCCCGAACTCGCTGCCCGGGCTGAGGACGCCCACCGCTTTCGTTCCGGAAAGGCCGCTGATTCCGTATAGCGCCGTCTCCAAAGAAGACGTTTCGATAATACTTCCCTTTTTCAGGCCGTTCAAAAATCCCCGCGCCACATCGTCCTTCAGGCGGCTGTGGTTCTCGATGATGACCTCGTCGTAGCGCCCCGGAATGACCTCGACTTTAACCGTCCCGTCAGCGCTGTCCTGCGCCGGCAGATACGCCGCCGCCGCCGGATAGCCGTGCGTCCGGCAGTAGTGCGTCACCTCGTCGATGACGGTATTCAGCTCCGCCAGCGTAATTTCCTTGTTAAGGCACGGTTCCAGAATTTTCGCCAGCGCCGTCCGGTTCACCTTGAGCTCCGGCGCGTCAAGATCAATGGCGCGCACCGTAAAGTGCACTTCCTGCCCTTCCACAGGTCGATCCGGCGCCACATTCTGCACATCCGCCGCGCTCTTTGGCTCCTGTTCCCGAATATCCTGCCCCGGTTGAGAAAGAGACGGCGCCGCCAGCACTGTCGAGGCAAAAGCCCCCGCCGCCAATGTAACCGTGATCACCCGGGTCAGCCTGTGATACCCCCCCAATTTCATTGCTCTTTCGCTCCTCACTTAGGTAAATTTGCGTGCCGCTCCGAATTTTCACCCGCGCGGCAGCTCGCCTTTTTTCGCTCGCGTCAGACCAGCGCCCGCATATTCACGGCGCGGCCCACCGTCTCGATCCCGATGTGCAGGCCCCGATCCGGAGCCGCCGCCGTCAGACTCGCCTCGTCGACTTCTTCATCCTGCGCGTTGATACGGATTCCTGTCGCCGCGGGTTTAGCCGCTTCGTCGCGGGACGCCAGCCAACCCTCTGCCGGTACGCCCGCCGCTTCCGTCGCCGCGGCTTTAGCCGTCACCGGCGTCAACGCCGCTTCCGTATCCTCCGCCAGCCGCTGGCTCACGTCCGTCTCTCGCGTCTCGATCTGTGCGGCAGCTTCCCGCGCCGCTTCCATCGGATCTGCCGCCGCCCCGTCATTCCAATCCGCCACGCCCCTTACCGCGTTCGAACTTTTCTGCTCCGGCTCCACATAATTCACGGGCGAATACTTTGGCACACTGGTGAGATTTATGCCATCCTTTTCGCGAATCAACTCCATCCGCGGATCCCGGTAAAAGTGCGTCTTGTCCCAATCGCGGGAAGCGCGGTGATACGCATAATCGTCCGGGATAAAGTCCATCTCCGCCAAAGCGTTATAGTATGTCCGGACGATATCACTGTTATCCGAATTGGAAGGATCCAACGGATTCGCCGAACGGATAACGAGAGTGCCGCCCGCGAAGATGTAATTTTGCCCGTAAAGTCCCGGCGCGCTGCCGTCGGAAGCCACCCACTCATAATGGTACGTCCCCGGCGTATTGCGGATCTCGTCCCACGTCTTTCCGCCTTCCCAGCGGCGCGTGACCGTAGGCGGTATTTCGCTGCCCACTATGCCCGTATCGCCCGTCGGCGGACGCAGCGTATGCCCCGGCTCTGCCGCCGTATCGCTGGGCGCCATTTCTGCAGGCGTATCCATATGCAGCGTCCGCCGGGTGATGGTACCGGTGCCGTGCTGCGTATCCGTCAACGCGCCGCTATTATCCATCTGGAAATTCGACGTACCGTACGTATTATTCGTACTCAAGGTAATCGTGTAGTCGACAGTATGATTCGCCGGCGTCTCCGTCTGATTATCCACCGAAGCATTGACCCCGTCCGTGTACCGCGCCGTCGTCACAGCGATATTCGGATTCTCCGTGTAATCCTTGCGGTATACCGCGTCGTTAAAGGCGTTCGCAAAAGCCTTCGCCGCATCCGCTTGCTTCACCGCATCCGTACCGTCGTATACTTTCGTCGTCGTAGGCACACCACCCGCATAATGGAGCGTCCGCCGGGTGATTTTTCCCTTGCCCTTCAGGCTGAAGGAAGCCAGTTCATAGTTTCCGTGCGAGCCCGTCCATTTCAGGACATAATCAACGCCCAGCGCATCATTCGCGCCGCCGTTCTTCCCGGCGTCCTTGACCTCGGCGCCGGTTCCGTCCGGATTCTCACGATAAACGGCGCGTTCCACGTCAAGGCCGATACTGTCTATCGTATCGCTGCCCACCAGATCGCCCGCCTGGATCCGGACATTACTCTTCGGATCCGTGACCGCCGTTGTGCCGTCGTATACCTTGTCAATCCCCGTGTCGTGGTTGAGTTCTGCATGGATCGTCTTAGGATTGATCACGCCTCGCCCCGCCAACGTCGTCTTATCGCCTTCCTTTTGATGTCCCGGCGCCGCCTGCACAGCGTAATTGCCCGCCTTGCTGCCGGTCAGCTGGAAGTTTTGATAGTAGACCTCTTTCGTCGTCACCGTGCCGTCGCTCTTACGGGCGACATTCGGATCCGAATACGCGCCCGTCGCGCCGGTAAGCTGTACGTTTCCGTTATCGCCGGCAATCACGCCCGTCTTACGCGCGTCGTCGCGGCCTCTCAGCTCCACATCATCGAGCGCCGTATGCCCGAGTCCCGCATTGCCATCGTAGGTTTTGTGATTCGTCGCTTCCGTTCCCTTGCCCGCTTTGAAGTCCACATACACCACGCGCTGACGGATCTTGCCGTCCATGTTGAACGTCTTGGTCGTCACGACCGCCGTCGCGTCATCCGTATCTTCCAGCGTGTAATTTCCGTTGCCGTTTTCAATTTTTACCGCCGCGTTTACATGGTTCGCGCCGGACACATTTCCTTCCGGATCGGCGTTTGCATTCTCCGAATCGTATTCTATGCTGTCCGTCGTGACCTTAACCCCTTGGTTCCTGTCCGCCTCCAGCAGCCCTTCGTACTGAACGCTGTTCACCAGGTTCCCGCCGGCGTCGTAAACCGTCTTCGTCCCGTCGTAAATTTTATCGTAAGCGCCGTCCGTCTTTACCTTAATCGTGCGCGGCGTGATCGTATTGCCGGCCACCGAATGATTGCCGACGATCATGCTCTGCGCCGCGGGATCGAGTCTATAATCGCCGGAGAATTCCGTCTTGATGCCCGTTACCGTATAATTGATCGTACGGTTCCCCTTGCCGGCGTTCTTATCTGCGTATGCGCCGGTTCCTTCGTACATGATCTCGATATTCTGGCTGCCGACCGTCACGTAGAATTGCAGGCCCTTGTCCCGTTGTTCGGCCTTCGTATTGTCTTTATAGAACGTCGCCCCGTTCAGAGAGGTGGAGCCGTCGTATTCTTTCACCGCGTAATTTTCCTGCTTATGGACATTCGCCGCAATAATAGCGAGGGGCTTGATCTCGCCCTTGTCCGCCGCCTCTGCGAAGTAAAGCGTATCGGCGATGGTATAGTTTTGCGCGATCTTCTTTTCCGCCGTGGTGCCGTTATCCGCCATATACTGGAGAGCGTTTGCCAGTCCTTGATATTTGACCGCCTTATGCCCGGCGTGCGGATCCGGGGTAAACGCATCCTCAGAGCCTTTGCCGTATTGACCGTTGATCTGATCCAGCGCGCCGGAGGAGAGCGTAAGCGTTTGCCCATTCACCCCGGTCAGCGTCACGCCGCCCGTAATATCCGTCTTATGAATGGTCGACGTATTATCAAAGTCTCGCTGGGCTTTGCCAATATTCGCCGTCATGACTGCCTTGTTGATCGTCCCGGTTCCGGAAAGCTGCGCGATGGACGCGCCATGCTCGTCAACCAATTGAAGCCTATAATTCTGATTGACCTTGCTGTCCCCGGTCAGCGTCACCGTATAGTTAACGGTTTTATTGTTCCCGGCGTTTTCGTCCGTATATACGGCGGTCACCGTATAGCCCGAGCCGTCCTTATCGGACAAGAGCCCCGCGACGGTGACGTTTTTCTTCACATCGCCCGCCGCCTGCACGACAGCCGTCGTCGTATCATACGTCTTGGTGATGGCGGTATTTTCCTGCACCACCGCCGTAACCGTTTTCGGCGTGATAGCGCCCGTAGTGCTCTGCGTAAATGTACCGTTCGTCTGGTCAACGCCGTTCAGACTGGAAATATCGTAATTATCCTTATCGATGCCGATCGTATAATCGACCCGCTTGCCGTTCCCCGCGTCCTTGTCCTCATACTGCGCCTTTTTAATCGTATAAACCAGATTAGAGAGAACGCCATCTAATTCGACGCGGTTTATACCGGCCTCAGCGTTATTGACCGCCGTCGTTGCGTCGTACTCTTTCGTGATGGAATTAAAGAAGAATTTCAGATTGCTGCCCGTCAGCACCTTCTGGGTGATGATGCCGTTACCCGTCGTATGGGAATAGCCCGCCGGATCCACTGCCAAAGCGTTCCCATTCTTATCCGTCAGCTGATAATTCCCCGCGTCGCCCCCGGTGAGCCGCAGATGACTGTAAACGACGTTGTCCTGCGTCCCCGGTCGGTTGTCCTTAACGTTTGGCGAGCGATACTGCGCATCGTAGTCCGTATTCAGATCGAGAGCATCGCCCGCGCTCTTCTGGCTGGCTACGCTGTCCACCAAACCCTTAGCCGGATCGGTAACCGTCGTATTTCCATCATATTCCTTCGTGACGGGCTTAAATTCCGCCTTGATCCCCTTGGGGCTGATGATCCCCGTTTTCCCCGCAAGACCGCTGGTATCGATCTCATAATTGCCGCTGTCGCTCACCGTGGCCGTAAAGGTAATCCCTTGGCCGATGACATTCCCGGCGCCGTCACGGTTGACATTCTTGCTAACATACTGAGCCGTGCTGCTGTTCGTCGTGTCGCCGACCAGCGCCGCGCCGGTATGCCCCGCCGCGCGGGTAAACGTCACGACGGAATCCCCTGACAGCAGATTCCCCCCTGCGTCCTTCACCGTCGTCGTGCCGTCATAGGTTTTATTGAGGGGCGTCCCCGTCACTGCCGCCACGATCCTACGCGGCGTGATGGTACCCGTCGCCGTCTTGGTGAACTGTGACGGCGTCCCGCCCGTCACGTTGAAATTATTCAGACTATCCCCCGTCAGCTTTACGGTATAAGTGACGGTTTTCGTCGTGACCGCACCGCCGGAATAGGCGACGTCCTTACTGTCATACTGCGCCGAATCGATATTATAATCAAGCGTCAGGCGCTCTGTCGAGCCGCCGGCCCCCGCGATTTCCACATAAGGAGCGCCCCCGACAATATGGCTGCGCGGATCGAGGACATTCGCGTTGCCGTCGTACTCCTTATCAATGCCGTTTTGCAAACCGAATTGTACATCGGCGGCGTTGATATTGCGCTTATGGATCGTACCGGTGCCAAAGAGCGCCTGTACCGTCGTCCCGCCGCCGTGGGTAATCGTCGCCATATTCTGGACAGCGTAGTTATTAGCATTTTCGCCCAGCGCGTCGGCAATGCCCGTATATTCGACGTCCTTCGTCCCCGCGTTCGCATTGGCGGTAAACGTCGAGCCGGTCCTTTGCCCGTAGACGCCCTTGATCTTCGTATCATCGTGGTTATCGCCGGTCACGAGCCCGGTGAAGGTCGGCGCTGCCTGATCTGTCGGCTGAATGCCGCGCACTTCCGCCTTGCCGTCGTACTCCTTCGAGACCGGCGCGAAGGTCACTGTGAGCTGCTTTTTATTGATCGTCCCCTTGCCGACGACAGTGCCGCCCGCGGCGACAGGCGCGCCGCCGTTATAGACAAACTGATAATTGCTAGGGTCCGCGCCGCCCGTTGTCTGAATCGTATAGGTAACGTCTTTCTGTACGACGGCGCCGTTTCCGTCCACCGCCACATGCTTATCAGGGGCGCCGTTTTTCGTATACTGCGCCGTGCTGGCGTTCGTCGTCCCGTCGGCAAGCAGGCCGGTCATCGTCACCAGACCGTTCCCCGTCAGGGGCGTACCCGAGCCGTCCACGACGTTCGCATTGCCGTCGTATGTTTTCGTCGGGTTATGATTCGCCAGCGCCACCGTCACGGTCCGCGGCGTGATCACGCCGGTGCGATCCGTGCCGTTTTCGAAATAGCCGCCCGTCAGCGCCGAATCAGCGACCACATAATCCGCGTCCGCATCCGGATGCGACGTCGTGGGGCCGTCGTATTTCACCCGGAAGGTGACCTGCTGCGCCGCCTTATTC
>CAJPUA010000048.1 GCA_905373705.1 uncultured Schwartzia sp.
CTGTACCATCTCTGCCTCCCGATCCGTCATCCCCTCACACGAACGCGCTAAAAACAGCGACGAGGCTCAAAATGAGTTCCCGTCGCTGTTTTTATGTACGGGCGCTTTTTAGCGCCCGTACCATGCGCCCTATCTACACCAAAATTCACGCATTTTCGCCGCGCCTTAGTGCTCGCCGTACCAGATCGCTTTGCCGATAAGCAGCGGCAAGGCGTCGTAAAGCTTCTCGCCGGGGCAGGCGGTAGGCATGAGATCGCAGTGCCCGCAGATATGCGCCCGGTCAAGAGGGATGGCGTAATCGCCGGCTAAATTCGTCAAAAGCAGCGCCGCCGCTTCGATTTGCGCAGCCGTCGGCTCCGCGACGCAGAAATTCCCGCATAAATGAACGCCGAGGGTATGAGAATTTTCCCCTTCCGCATGCGCCCCAACTGCCCAGCGCGGCCGCCCTAATTCAATCACACCGTCGCGGCGAACGCTGTAATGATAGCCGATCCCCAGCCAACCCTGCGCCTGATGGGCTTCGTGCAGCTCGCGGGCTGAAAAATCGTCTGCCGCGCCGCTTCCACCTGCGCCGCGCTCTGGCGGGCTGTCTGAGCTACGTCCTTGGGGTCCAAGGTCATGAGAACCTCTCCCGCCCGCACCCGGTCCCCCAGCTGCACGGTACGGGACGCGATCCGCCCCCCTACCTGAAACGCCAACACTGTTTCGTAACGGCCCCGAACCGCCGCGGCGTAAGTAGAACCCTCCGCGTCTGCCCCCAATCGCACTGTTTCATACTTCACCAGGGGCACCGTCGGCTCCGGCGGCTTTTGTCCGCACCCGGCCGTCAAAAGGAGCGCCGTCCCAAATAGCAGTGTGAAGATTATCTTCTTTTCCATACCGAGCCCCCCGTCTTCATTTTCGCATCCGCCTGCCTCAGCCGCATCTCAAAAAGCATAGCCGTCAAAGCACATGAATATCTGCCGCCATGGCCCGACCTGCCAAACGGGGAAAAAGACGCTGTACCATCTCTGCCTCCCGATCCGTCATCCCCTCACACAGATAATCCACCCAATGATGTAAAACCCCTTCTAAAAATGCCTGATGTTTGCGGGCTAAAGGCGTTAAGTACAGACGCTTACGCCGGCGGTCCTCCACATCCCGGCAGCGCGTAACGAAGCCTCGGGCCTCGAGAGCCTGGATCTCTCGGGTCACCACCGTCTTGTCCATGAACAGGCGGGCCGCTAATTCCTCTTGACTGCTCCCTTCATGCTCAAACAGGGTGAGCAAGAGCCCGTATCCCGAATAACTAAGCCCTATTTCCTGGCACTTTTCCCAAACCACCGCCTGAGATCGACGATGCAGCAGGCCAAAACTGTGTGCCACAGCTAAATAATCCACCCCTCTTCCACCTCCTTGAGCCACCTGCGTTCCCCGCTGCGCCGCCAGCCGTTTATCCTCTTCCCATCGAGGTAAAAGCACAGCTCTTTACATTTGGTTGCTTTCATCAACTAACTCCTTTCATTATATAATAAACTAAGTAACTGTCAACCCCTATAAGCTTAGAACGTACGCTCCTTAAAGCACGCAACAAAAAACGGCCCGAAAGGATTTCCCCTTCGGGCCGTTTTTGTTCCTTGAGGAAGCACTGATACATTCAGCCCTTCCTTGAGGAATCACTGATAAATTCAGCCACATCATCTTGGCACATCTTTTTCGCCCTGTCTACGGCAACGAAGCCTTCACAAAATGCCACTCTCTGTCCGGTTTATTTCCTTGCCAAGAGAAAATTCTGTCCACTCTGACGGACTTTTTATCAGTGTTTCCTAAAATCCCATCGCTGGGATCTCCAATTTTCCCTTCACCACTGCATTGGCCGTCTCGATGGCCTGATGCGCCTTATCTACGGCGAGGCCAAGGGTACGAAGGATTTTATCCGGATTGTGGAAGCCCATGCCGTTCTCGGCCGCCACCCAATCCCAATACCACTGCGCCTCTCGAAGCTGTTCCCGGGCTACGGCAAGCTGCTCGTCCGTCGCCCCCGCCGCCATGGCCGCCTGCACTGTCAGGTGCGCCTTGGCCACCGTCTGCCCGGCAATGCGCTGGATGCGGAACGTGTTGTCGTGGATGGTCTTGACCCGCGCCGTCAGCGTCTCCGCGCTCTCCGTGTGACACTTTTGGCAGGAAGCCTCGACGGTCTTTAGCGGACTGGTCATCCAATGGGAAGTATACTTTCGGCCGTTCTCCCGCATGTAGGGCATGTGACAGTCGACGCAGGTCACCCCGGCGTCGGCGTGAACACTATCCTGCCACGTCTCATAATCCGGGTGCTGGGCTTTCAGCATGGGTGCCTTGGAATCCGCGTGGATCCAATCGTACTGGAAGCCCCCCGCCTTCCCCGACTGATAATACTGATACTGTCCTTCCGCCGTGAGTCCATTATCCCACGGCGTCACCACCCGACCGTCCTCCTTGGCGAAGTAATACTCACTGTGGCACTGGCCGCAGACGTAGCCCCGCATATCGTTGTGGGACACCTCTTTGATGTCGATCCCCTTCCGGGCCAAGGCCTCCACCAGGCTCTGCTGATAGACGCGCAGCGCCATCGTGTCCGGATCGTGACAGGAAGAACATCCCAGCCATTCGTCGTCCTTGATGGGAGCCATGATCTCGTCGATGGGCTTGGCAGCGTAGGCCCAGCCGCTCTCCTTAAAGTACACGTCGTACATGTAAGAACCCTTGCAGGTGATACAGCTTCCCTTCTGCCCCGGCAGGCGCTTCGAATTCTTGAAATCCACGCCGGCATAAGTATGTCCCCGATCGTCATCATACTGGATAGCGAACTTATAGCCTTTGAAATTTTCCAGCATCTCCGGCTGTTCCACCAAATGGGAATTTTCCGCCTGGGCGCCTCCATAACCCGTCGGCGAGGGGGACAAGTCGTTATTCTTCATGTAGGAATTGTATTGCAGCGGATAAGCGTCCCGATAGGCGTGAGTCCCCAATCGTTCCTCCGGCGGCACCTTAGCCAGCCGCACGCTGTCATCCTTTGGCGCAGCGGCGATACGGAACACGATGAATCCGAAGAACAAAAGGCAGACCGCCACTATTCCGGCCAATATTTTTTGCAGCTTATTCAACTTTTATCCCCCCTTCAATAGGACGCGCCCCGTGGGCGATGCGGCTGTGACACTTCAGACAGTCCCCGCCGGTGTCCATCGGCTTGAAGAGATCGGCGTGAACCTTGTCCATGGTATTGGCATGACAGCGCAGGCAGTTGCGGTTCACCATGTCCCGTCCCCGAGCCGACAGCTTGATGTGAGCCGGATAATCCCGCAGTACCTCGTGATAAACGTCGTTCATCCCCGTCCGCCCTTTCTCAAAGAGATACATGACCATGCTGTCATGGGGCAGATGGCAGTCCACACATTCCAATTTTGAATGCGTGGACTGAGCGAAGGTTGCCGTGACCTCCTTCATGGAATGACAAGTGCCGCAAAAGGCCGGCGAACCGGAAAACGACATCATCGCCGCGCCAGCCCCAGAGATCACCACCCCGATGGCAAATCCTCCCGTCAGACAGGCCAGCGTGTGCCGACTGACGAAATCCTTAATGGCCACGCCTGTTCCCCTCCTTTCCCTTACGCCTATTTCCCCCCCCGAACCACGAAATGTCTATCCCTTTTCCCTGCCGTTGCCCCGTGGTCAGGTGCATATCCTCACGAAGCGCTTGTTTCCTACGTCCACGCCTCTCAGTACTCATATCATATCATGAAAAAAACCCTCCCGATGTTGCCAGAGCAACCAACAGGAGGGGAAATATTAATTTTTCTGTAAAAAAGACTGCTTAGTGACTACGGTTCACAAAAACCCCCATGTCATCCCTTGAGGGCGGTGAAAGAGCCAAGGGTGACGAGGGCAGCGCCCAGCCAGAGGAGCCAGATGAAGGGCTTTGTGCTGACAGTGGCAGCGATGGGCTGGGCAGCTTCCTCCTTCAGCGAGGGAAGAAGCTCGAGGCGGACGCGGCGGCTGTCCTCGGAAACGCCGGTGAGGCGAAGGCGTCTTTCTCCGCCGAAGAATGCGACGGGCTTTGAAGCGCCTCCTTCTGCCGTGGCGGTGATGGCGGGATGGACGTGTTCCACCGCCGCGCCATCGGTCACGGCCACATCGACGGTAACGAGAAATCCGCCGTCGGGCTGGGGCGTCACCTCCATATCTTCATAACGATAGGCGAAGCCATCGTCCATGGCGATGCGATGAAGCGCCAGCACCAGCTCGGCTCGGCCGCTCTCTTGGGGCGGCGCAGGAGCGATGTAAACGTCGCCCGAGAAAGTTTTGTCGATGGCCGGCTCCCGAGCCGCATCCTCGCCGCTCTTATGGAGCTTCGTGAAGGCCGTCACTTCCCGTTCGTCTACCGTGTATACGTAGGTTTTCCCGGTGCCGTCCTCCATAAAGCGCTGGCCGCGATAAACGATAGTGTGCCCAAGGAGCGCTGTCGGCTCGTCCACCGTGAAGGCATGGGACACCTGCTGTCCGCCGCTCTCCGCCAGCACCATGGCCAAGAGGGCGAGAGCCGCGCCGAAGTGAGCGAGAGCACCGCCAAAGTTCAGCCGCTTTTCCTGCCCAGCGATCCCCGTACTCACCACCGCCAAAACCGCCGTTCCAGAGAGGAGCAGGGGCAAGAGAGACCGCACTCCGACGAAAAACGCCGCCGCGACACCGAGGAGAAACGCGGCCAAGATCGGCCCCTTCGCGATTGGCGCCTGCGCCGCACCATAGCGCCGCAGGACGCCGACCCCCATGACGGCGGCGATGGCCACAGCCACGGGCAGGGTGGTGCGGACATAAAAATTCGTATCCACAGCGGCGGGCGCCCCTACAAGCTGGGTCAAGAGGGGCATGGACATACCCAAAAAGACGATCACCGCGGCGAAGACAAGGAGCAGCGCCCCTAAAAGGAGGAAAAATTCCCGGCTGTCGTGGGCGGGATAGAGATCGCCCTCCGGCAGACATTTCCCCCTGACCAAGAGGAGCAGCAAGGCTGCCGTCGTGACGATCCCCGTCACCACCGCCAAGGACAGGGAAAGGCTCGTGCCGCTGAAGGAGTGGACGGAAAAATCGCCCAAGATCCCGCTGCGGGTGAGAAACGTGCCGTAGAGGGCGAGGGAAAAGGCGAAGATCGCCGCGAGATGGGTCACGGGAAGAACCGTCCGCCGCACCCGCGCCGCCCGCAGGACGTGGAGAAAGACCCCGGCGATGAGCCACGGCACCAGCGATGAATTTTCCACCGGATCCCATCCCCAATAGCCGCCCCAGCCCAGAACTTTATAGGCCCAGTAGCCACCGACAAAAATCCCCGCGCCCAAGAATCCCCAAGCAGCGAGCCCCCACGGCCGAGCGCTCTCCAGCCACGCCGCATCCTGCGGCCGGTCAAGGAGCGCCCCGACACTGTAACAGAAGGGAACCGCTAAAAGGGCGTAGCCGATGAAAATGAGGGGCGGATGAATGGCCATCCAAGGATCTTGAAGGAGCGGATTAAGGCCAACGCCGTTCGCCGCCGCCGTCTCCGCTAAGAGAAAGGGGCTTTGCCCCATGACGAACAAGGTGAGAACGGCTTGGAGCGCCATGTATACCCCAAGGCCGGAGGGAGAGAGACGCTTTTCCTGCGCCAATATGCACCCTGTCAAAGCATGGACAAAAAGCCAGAAGAGAAACGACCCCGCCTGTCCCGCCCAAAAGGCGGACACCTTGTAGAGGAGAGGCAGCTCCTTCGCGGAATAGTTCGCTACATAGGCGATGTCGAAGCGATCCGTCAAAATAAAGAACAGCAGTGCACCGCTCGCCGTCAGCGCGCCAAAAAAAGACAAAAAAGCGGCGGCTGTGGCCAGCCGACGATGTGCCGCGCTGGGGAACCATCCACCCAAAACGCCGCCCAACGCGAACAGCAGCGTCGTCCAAAGCGCGATCTCTCCCACCATGACGCACCCCTCCTCCCCTTTTTATTTCTTTCTTTCGTATTTTGACGGACACTTGATCAAAAGTTTATCCGCCTGAAAGACGCCGTCTTGGCATTTCCCCACGGCCACGATGTGATGCGCCTCATCGAACTGATCCGGCTTCATCCCGTGATAGCGCACCGGGAGCGTTTCCCCCGTCGCCTCGTCGCGCAGGGTGAAGAGAAAATCCTCTCCCTCCATGCGCGGTGCGGCGGCGGATGGATCCAAAAGCCCCTTCACCTGCACCGTATGGCTGGCGCTCTTCGCCGCCGCCACATCCACATAGGGCGTCACCGCGTCCATGAAGCTCCACCCAGCGTAAACTAAGAAAGCAGCCAACAGCACGCCTAAGAGAACTTTTCGGTTCATGAAACCTCCCCCTTCCGACGGCAGAGCCTCTTCCAAAGCCACCAGTAAAGGAGCGTGGCGTCCAAGAGCGCCGCCCCCAGAACGCCCAACATGACAAAATCCATGGCAACGGTACCCGCACTGTTGAGAAGCGGTGCAGGGTGCAAGGAAAAGTAAAGGCGGGGCAGGATGAACACCAAAAAAGGAACCGTCAAAAAGGCCAAGAGGGCGTACACTGCCGAAGCCCGCCCCCGGCGGCGCGGATCAGGAATGGCCGCCCGCAGGGTGAGGTACGCGCCGTAAATGAGAAGCAGCACGAAAATCGTGGTCTGCCGGGGATCCCAGTTCCAGTACGCCCCCCAGGTCAGCTTCGCGAACACCGCGCCGCTCCCCGTAGCCAAGAGTGTGAAAAACAGCCCCAGTCGGGCGGCGGCGGCACTTTTCGCATCGGCGGCGAAATCGTTTCGCCGCAGGAACGCCGCACCCCACCACGCATTTTGGAAAAAGGCCAGCACGGCGACCCACGCCATGGGAATGTGAAAAAAGGCGATGCGAACGAGCGCCCCCAGCCCTTCCGCAGGCGGCACGAAAAAAACCACCCCCATGGCGACGGCGACGGTAAAAAGGACAATAACCGCAAACAACATCATCACCTCAACCTCGACACGACCTGCCCGACGCGACGATACCCTTGCCTGCTACGCTTCGTACCAGAGATAATCAAAGAGGACGCTGGCGCCGACGGAAAGCAGCCCATCGTAGAGCGCCATGCCAAAGAGCGAACCCCAGCCCCCGCCGCTTCCCGAAAACGCCGCAGCGGTAAGGGATACCGCCGGCAAAAACACCGGCAAAATCACCGGCAGGAGGAGAACGGAAAAAAGCCCGCTCTTGACGCTGGCTCCAGCGGCGAGAGCCGCC
>CAJPUA010000049.1 GCA_905373705.1 uncultured Schwartzia sp.
AGAAATACGATCTTTTTGCCTTTGCAGTGTACCTGATACGCGCCAATTCGCTGCGTAATTCCGCCCGCTTCGTGCGCGGATACCGAGCTTTTCCGAATAGCGTCAAGCAACGACGTCTTGCCGTGATCGACGTGTCCCATGACCGTCACCACCGGCGGCCGCAAAACAAGCGTCTTCGGATCGTCCTCGATCTCCGGGATCTCCGTCGGATCGACTTCCGGCGGCAACGCTTCCGCAGTGACGCCAAACTCGCTGGCCACCAACGCCGCCGTATCGTAATCGATCTCTTGATTGATCGTCGCCATGACGCCCATCAAAAACAGTTTTTTCACGACTTCGGCCGCCGTGTAGCTCATCTTGCTGGCCAGATCCTTGACCGCAATCGCCTCGCCGATCTTAATATTCTTAGGACGCGCGATCTCTACTTTCGGCTGCGCTGGAGCCTGATTACGGTTCTTACGGTTACGCCGTCCAGCGTAATTATTATTGCGATTGAATGCGTTGCCTCGATTATCGTTCTGAGCGCCCCTGCCGCGGGAATTATTGTTGCGGTTCCCATTACCGCCGTCACGGAAACGGCGATTATTATCCGCGCCGCTTCCCCCCCCACGCGAGCGATTATCTCCGCCCGAGCGGGCGCTTCCGTTCCGCGAAGCGCCTATTCCGATGCCAGCAACGGATCGGCTCCCCCCAGGGCGATTCATCGCATTTCCGCCGCGTCCTCCTTGCGGCCGTCCGCTGCTCATTGGCCGTCCGGCACTAGATCCACCGCTCCCTGAACGATTTCCTCCCGGGCGATTATATCCGCCGCGATTTTCCTGCCCTGGGCGGCTTGTCCGCGCGCCGGTCTCTGTCCGACGAACAGCGCCGGAAGAAACGGGCTGCCCTCCCCGCGGCAACGAGCGATCCGTACGAGCGGAACGCCCCGCATAAGCGCCTGTCGATTGGCGTCCCGCCGCATGTTCGCCGCCGCGAGCGCGCTCGCTCGGCCTTCCCGCCGCTTCGCCGCTCTTTTTTTCCGGCTTCTTCTCTGCCTTGGCAGATGCCGCCTTCTCTGCCTTTTGGGCCTGCGCCGCTTTTTCCTGTTCCGCTTTCTGTCGCGCCGCCTCGCCGCTGAATATATTGCGCAGCATCTCCCGTTCTTCATCGCCGACGCTGCTCATATGATTTTTGACTTTATGTCCGTTCCGCTCCAAAAGATTCAGAACGACCTTGCTTTCCGTCTTAAATTCCTTTGCTAATTCATAAACTCTATATTTTGACATAGCGCCACCTCCGTAAATCCTATCAATCGCTCTGAATACGCTTTCCCAAAGCCTCGCTGAAACCTCTATCTAAAAGAACCGCCACCGCCCGATATTCTTTTCCCAGGCAGCGCCCTAATTCTTCCTTCGTCAGGCACTCGCACAGCTTGACCTCATGCCGAGCCGCCAGCCTCGTATACATCTTTTTCGTATCCTCTGCCGCGTCTGTCGCCAGCAAAATCAGCTTTACCTTCCCAGTCGCCAACGCTTTCTGCGCCGCGAAATCGCCGGAAACAACCTGTCCGGCACGCTGCGCCATGCTCAGCAACCCCTTAATCTTCCCATCCTCCATACGCTTACTCTATCTCGTCGAAAAGTTCCGCGCGCAGCCTTTGCAAGATATCATCCGCTACCGGTCCCTGAAATGCCTTAGCAAAACGATGCGCCTTGACGGCGGCATCGAAACATTCCTGCCTGTGGCATACATAAGCGCCGCGTCCCGGTTTCTTCCCGGTAAAATCGACTGCGAATTCCCCTTCCGGACTGCGGACGATACGTACCAGCTCTTTTTTCGGCTGGACGACTTGACAGCCCAGGCACAGCCGCTGCGGTATCTTCTTCTTTCCCGCCATTACGCCTCACCTTCCGCCGAAAACGACTCCTCGGCAGTGACCTCGACGACGTCCATTCCTTCTTCAAGCTCCTCATCCATTGCCTGTGTTTCACTCTTTATATCAATCTTCCAGCCTGTCAGCTTAGCCGCCAGCCGGGCGTTTTGCCCCTCCTTGCCGATCGCCAGCGAAAGCTGATAATCCGGCACTACTACCCGGGAAACTTTTTCATCTTCCTTAACGGCAACCGATACGACTTTTGCCGGGCTGAGCGCGTTCGCGATATACCGCGCCGGATCGGAGTTCCACTTGACAATGTCAATCTTTTCGTTGCGCAGCTCATTGACGATCGCCTGCACCCGCAAACCTTTATGCCCCACGCAGGCGCCTACCGGATCGACGTCTTCCTCCCGGGAAAATACCGCGATTTTCGACCGCATGCCCGGTTCGCGGGCTACGGACTTAATTTCTACGATCCCGTCCTGTATCTCGGGAACCTCCAGCTCGAACAGGCGCTTTAAAAGGCCGGGATGTGTCCGGGACACCGTGATCTGCGGCCCTTTTGACGTCTTGCGTACCTCAAGAACATAAGCTTTGATGCGGTCCCCGTGATAGTATTCGTCGCCCTCGATCTGCTCCGCCGCCGGCAAAAGCGCTTCCGTTTTTCCCAGATCAATATACACATTACGATTTTCTACCCGCTGCACGACGCCGGTAACGATATCGCTCGCCCGATTGGAAAACTCGTCATAAATATTGCCGCGCTCCGCCTCGCGGATCCGTTGCACCACGACCTGCTTAGCCGTCTGCGCCGCGATACGGCCGAAATTCGCCGGAGTGACCTCCTGCTCCAGGATGTCGTCCACTTCATATTTGGGATTGATTTTCCGCGCCTCGGCCAGAGAAATTTCCGTAACCTCGTTCGTCGGCTCCTCAACCACAGTCTTGAGCGCATATACGTGATAGGCGAAGGTTTCGCGATCCATCTCTACCCGCACATTCTGCGCCGAGCCGAAATTGCGATGATAAGCGGACGTCAGCGCCGCTTCTATCGCCTCGAACAATATCTCCGGCGTGATGCCCCGCTCTCGGCCAAGCGCCTCAAAGGCCTCCATAAACTCCTGTCCTTTATCAATCTCCTGCACCTTTTTTCTCGCTTTGCCTCTGCTTCTCTTAATCAAGATTCATATCCTCCCGCATTTTATATATCAATATGCAAACGTACCTGCGCAATCTTATCCCGAGGTATTGGCGCCCTCTCCGTCAGTGTCAAGGTAGATTCGTCGCATGCCGCCAGCGTTCCGGTGATCAACTTTTCGCCGTCAAGCGGCGCATAAAGAGTCACATCAACGGTCTTTCCCTTTTCCCGGATGAAATCCCGCTCCTTACGCAGAACGCGATCCAGTCCCGGAGATGACACCTCCAGAATATAGTTTTCCGGCACCACATCTCGCTGATCCAATTCCTTTCCCAAAGCCTCGCTCAAACGCTGACAATCTTCAATCCGCATTCCCTGCGGCTTATCAACGAAAATCCGCAAATACCAATCGCGTTCCTTCACATACTCGACATCGACCAGTTCCAGATCGCTTCCGACCAAAAGCTCCTGCACGATCTTTTCTACCGCCGTTTCCACATGACCTGCCATAGCCCCGCCTCCCCAAACGCCAATCACTGTTTCAACGCCTGTTAAACGCTCTTCCTCACATAAGACTAAAGAGTGGGTTCCCACCCACTCTTTAACGATGCACGTAATTTAGTGTTATTATATCATCTGTCGTCTATAAAGTAAACCCGCCGACGTGATTTTCTTTCCCATAGAAAAAGCATCTATTTTACCGATTTTTACCGCACTGCGTCCCACGCCTTTTTAATTTTTCCCGCCATGCCCCGCATTTTCTTAGCTGGAACTGCGCAGACCGCGACCCGCACGCCTTTTTTCAAAGGCACGGGGAAAATGAAATCGTCGTGCAGGCGATCGCAGACCGCCACCGGATCCGCCGCCGGAATCGAGAGAAAGAACCCCGCCTTATAAGGGAGCGCGTTCAGCGCACAAGCTTTCGCTTCTTCCATGAAGATCACGCCCCGTTCGCGAATCATCTGGTAAAGCGACTCGCGCTCCTTCTCAAATTGCGCGCGAAGCCCCGCATCCCGATAGATTTTTGCCAGTGCCGCCATCGCCCCGCGGTTGATATTTGACCAGGTGCCCCGGCTGGAAAACGCGCTGACGGTTTTAAATTCCTCAACGATTTCCTTATGAGCAGACAGGCCGACGATAGCGCCGGTACGCTGACCGTACATTGTGTAGCCCTTCGACATGCTGAACGCGAACATGACGAAAAGCTCCGGCGGAAGATTTTCAAACTGCTTCATAAAGCGGCGAACCTCATTTTTTTCGCCCGCGTAATCAATATAAGCAATATCGACCAAAATACTGATTTTTTTATCGCCCTTTTTTATCTGGGTCTTGCAAACGTCCAGCACCTCGCCCCAGTCTTCCTCGGAAAAGCTATACCCGGTCGGATTATGCGCCGGCGTGTTGAGGAGAATGAGAAGTGAGGATTGTTTCTTCAAAAGTGCCTCCACCTTGGCGGCGAAATCCTGGCGGTTAAAATTTTGCCGTTCATCGAACAGGGCATACGTCGCCAGCCTGCGCCCCTGCTCTTGGCAAAGAACGTTATAGGGCCCCCAGAACCAGTCCGATGTCAGCACTTCATCCCCTTGTTCCGAATAATTGGCGATGGCGTGATGAACCGCGCCTGTTCCCCCCGCCGTGGCGATCGCCGCCGTATAGCCGGCGGGGCGCTGCGCCGCAAACGTCAGATCGAGTACCGCGTCGAGGTACTCCGGCAGACCGGCGATCGGCGCGTAAGCGATGATGTCGCTCATTGGCAGCTCCCGATAAACCTTCTCCATCGTCGGAATACAGGCCAGTTTTTCCTCGTCGTTCATGATCGCGCCGATCGTCGCGTTCGTTACTTTATCGGCTCCGACCTTCGCCGCCGCCGCTTTCGCCGCCGCGCTCGCACCAAAAATCGCGTCGTTTAACACCCTGCCTGTAGCGTTTGAAGCCACCATGCTCATTGCCATTGTCATAATCCCCTTCATCAGATAATATTTTCCTCTATCGCATATTCGCAGCCGATTTTCTTTTTCCTGCCGCCCGAAAGAGAAGTATACAAAATTCTTGCCGCCAGATAAAGGAAAAGGCCATGAACTCCCGCAGGTTCATAACCTTTTTTGATTTATTCCGGACGATATTCCTCTAAGCGCATAAGCATAAAACAGTAATCCGATAAGCGGTTAATGTATAGCCGATCCGACTCATGGACCTCTTCTTCCCGGGAGAGCCGCAGCATCTGCCGCTCCGCCCGGCGCGCGATCGTCCGCGCCAGATCCAGCATAGCGCCGCCTTTCGTGTCCCCCGGTACGAGGAACTTACGCAGCGGACCGACGATCCCTTCGATGCGATCCATCTCCTGCTCCATCTCCGAAATATTCATTTCCGTGATATGCGGCGGCTGCCCAAGGCTCGCCAGATCGGCCATGAACAAGGAAACGTCTTTTTGCAGCATGAAAAGGAGCGTCTTTACTTCCTCGTTCTCCGAAAACGCCCGCGCCATACCCAGCGCCGCGTTCATTTCGTCGATAATGCCATACGTTTCGACGCGCAGCGAATCCTTATTGACCCGTTCGCCCGTGTATAAGCTGGTTTGACCTTTATCGCCAGTTTTCGTGTAAACGCCCATGCTCTATCACCTCAATCAAAAATTTCGGTTTCGTTGAAGAAAATATGAATTTCCCGAGCGGCGCTCGCCGGACTATCGGAAGCGTGCACCGCGTTTTCGCCTTTGCTGGCGGCGTAAAGCTGACGAATCGTCCCCGGCGCTGCTTCCTTGGGATCGGTCTTACCATTGAGATCGCGAACCTTCTGGATCGCGTCATCACCCGCCAAAACCATCGCTACGATTGGTCCGGACAGCATAAAGGTTTCCAATTCCTTGTAATACGGGCGACCGATATGCTCTTCATAATGCTTTGCCGCGACCTCTTTCGTCATCTTCATCAGGCGCATAGCCAGAAGATGTAACCCTTTCTCCTCATAGAGCTTAATAATATCGCCCGTATGATGGCCCTTAAACGCGTCCGGTTTAATAAGCACCAATGTCTTTTCCATAAATCACTACCCTCTCCTACTCGTCGTTTCGCAGATATTTTTGCGCAATATCATAATAATCGACCGCCGACTGATGAATCGCCTCAATCTCATCGGGGCGCAGCGTGCGGACGATATGCGCCGGGTTGCCGTAAACCATGGAATTTGCCGGAATCTTTTTGTGCTGAGTGATCAAGGTTCCCGCTCCAATGACGCAGTTCTCACCAATATCAGCGTAGCCCAAAAGAACCGCGCCCATGCCGATCAAAGAGTTGTTGCCCACTTTAGAGCAGTGAATAATCGCGCCATGCCCAACCGTCACATAGTCGCCGATGATCGTCGCCTCATGGCTCATGACATGGACGGTCACATTATCCTGCAAATTAGTGAACTGCCCCACCTCAATCCGCGCAATATCGCCGCGCAAGACCGTATTGAACCAGACATTCGCTCCTTTGTGAAGCGTCACGTCACCGATGACGCGGGCGCCGTCCGCGATAAACACCCCGCCGGCGACTTCCGGCATCATTCCCTCATACTTGATCAGCTGTCCCATCGTTTTCACCTGACTCCAATGATATTACGCTCTCTTTATTATAAAGAAATCCACTTAAAAAGTAAACCTCACGCAAATCAGCGCGAGGTTTCTACATAAAAATTTTCTTTGTCCATCCACTCGTCAGGTCTGATCGGCGCCAAAACCAAGCTCCGCCTTATGCGCCTGCATACCGGCGATACAGCGCTCCATGACCACGCCGCCGTCCAGACCCAGCATACCAAATCCCTTACGGATCAGCTCCCGATCGCATTTTGCTGCGAAGCGCTTATCTTTGAATTTCTTTTTCAAACTCTTAACTTCCATGCCCTCCAATCCTTCCGGGCGCATAAGGGCATAGGCATGAACAATGCCCGTCAACTCGTCCACCGCGAAAAGGCTTTTGGCAATATCTGTCACCGGCTCTACTTCATCGGTCGTGACGCCATAGCCGTGTGCGATGATCGTATCAATATCCTCTTGATCTACACCTTCCGGCTCCAGCAGTTCCCGCACATGATGACAATGCTCCGTCGGATACTTTTCGTAATCCACGTCGTGCAAATAGCCGATTGCTTCCCAATGCTCCTTGTCCGCCTGAAAATATTCCGCCATCGCCCCCATTGCGG
>CAJPUA010000050.1 GCA_905373705.1 uncultured Schwartzia sp.
TTATAAGAAACAGCGATTACATCATCGATATGGGGCCCGGAGGCGGCGTGCAGGGCGGGCGTATTGTCGCCTGCGGAACGCCGGAAGAAATCGCCGCGTCCTCGGAAAGCGTTACAGGGAAATATTTGATGTAGAATGCCTCAGTGCATTCCTGTGCGTTAAGCGGAGAGAAAGAAAGGCGGCACACGATATTGGACAGCATGAATGTAGCAGGGAAAACGATTCGTCTGTTTGCACCGGCACAAAACGGCGCGCCGCTGGTGGTTCTTCATACGGTGCAAAATGAAGGAGAAGCAGTATACCAAGCGGTGCGAAACGGGACGACGGAAGATTTCGGGTTGGCGGCGATCGGCGGTCTGAATTGGGACGACGACATGTCCCCCTGGCCGATCCCGCCGCTTTTCAAAGGTGATACACCCTGTACGGGAGGCGCGGATAAATATCTCGCAAAGCTGACGGGGGAGATTTTACCCGCGTTAAGGCGCAGTTTCTCCGTCGAACCGCGCTATATTGCGCTGGCCAGTTATTCCCTGGCGGGGCTGTTTGCCGTCTACGCTATGTATCATACTGCTGTATTTTCGCGGATTGCCAGCGTTTCCGGTTCCTTTTGGTATCCCGGGTTTTTGGATTATGTGCGGCAGAATAAAATGACGCGAGCGCCGGAGCGATTGTATTTTTCTCTGGGGGATAAGGAAGCGCGGTCAAAAAATAAAATCCTCCAATCAGTGGAGGAAAATACCCGTTGGCTGAAAAAGTGGTACGAAGATAACGGTATAGCGACAATTTTTGAGCTGAATCCCGGCAACCATTTCCAAAACGCCGCGGAACGAATGGCCAGGGGAATATGCCGGATATTGCGTGAGGAAGGAGGAGCGCAATCGAACGGCTCTTTACAAAGTTATAAAAAATTATAATCCCTATTGCCAAAACGTGTATACTATGGTATCTTAATGTGCATAAAAGTGTGATAAATGCAAAGAAGAGGAATAGTAGCGCCCGGGAAATGTGGAGAGAGCCGCTGGCAGGTGAAAAGCGGACAGGAAGCGGGCGGGAACTCACCTCGGAGCAGCTTGCTGAACGCGCGTGCGTCGTAGGCGGAGCCGGGAACTGGCCGTTAAAACAGGAGGGCATAGGATAAGTGCCTGTAATGAGGGCGCGTCAAAGACGCGAAGCAGAGTGGTACCGCGAGGGTTAAGCCTTCGTCTCTTGTGAGGAGACGAAGGCTTTTTTTGTAAAATGTTTGAGGAGGGGTTTTCATGCAGAATTATACGAAGTATCAAAAAGGCTATTATCTGCCGCCGGTTTGCGATCTGAGCTGGGCGAAGAAGGAGTATCCGGAGCATGCGCCGATCTGGTGCAGCGTTGATCTGCGGGACGGCAATCAATCGCTGATCATTCCCATGAGCCTTGAGGAGAAGATCGAGTTCTACAAGATGCTGGTCGCGATCGGCTTTAAGGAGATTGAAGTCGGCTTTCCCGCGGCTTCGGATACCGAATACGAATTTTTGCGGCGGTTGGTGGAGGAGGATCTTATTCCTGCCGACGTTACCGTTCAGGTGCTGACGCAGGCGCGGGAGCATATTATCAAAAAGACCTTCGAGGCCCTGGAGGGCGTTAAAAACGCTATCGTCCACGTCTACAATTCGACATCCTTCGCCCAGCGTCAGCAGGTGTTCCGTATGACGAAAGACGAGATTCGCCAGATTGCCGTCGACGGCGCGAAGCTCCTCAAAGAGCTGACGGAAAAAGCCGGGGCGGACTATCGATTCGAATATTCGCCGGAGAGCTTCACCGGAACCGAGCCCGAGTACGCGCTGGAGGTTTGCAACGCGGTCCTCGATGTCTGGCGCCCAACGGCCGAGCGCAAGGCGATTATCAATATTCCGGTGACCGTCGAGATGTCCATGCCCCATATCTACGCCATGCAGGTCGCCTACATTTCGCAGAACCTGAAATATCGCGACAACGTTGTATTGTCGCTCCATCCGCACAACGACCGCGGCTGCGGCGTTGCCGACTCCGAGATGGGTCTTTTAGCTGGGGCCGACCGTATCGAAGGAACGCTCTTTGGCAACGGGGAGCGTACCGGCAACGCCGATATCGTAACCATCGCCATGAATATGTTCGCGCTGGGGGTCGATCCGCAGCTCGATTTTACCCAGATGCCGAAGCTTGTCGATATGTACGAGCGGGTTACCAGAATGCACGTCCCCGATCGGCAGCCCTACGCGGGAAACCTTGTCTTCGCTGCGTTTTCCGGCTCCCATCAGGACGCTATCGCCAAGGGCATGAAGTGGCGCGAGGAGAAGGATCCCAGCCGCTGGACGGTACCGTATCTGCCCATTGATCCACAGGACGTGGGCCGCGAGTACGAAGCCGACGTTATCCGTATTAACAGTCAGTCCGGCAAGGGCGGCGTGGGTTTTATTATGGAGCAAAAATACGGTATCGTCATGCCGAAAAGCATGCGCGAGGATTTTGGGTACTTCATTAAGAGCGTGTCCGATCATCAGCATAAGGAGCTTTTACCGGACGAAATCTATCATATTTTCCAAAAAGAATACGTCAATGTCGACGCGCCTTATAAGCTGGGAGATTTCCTCTTAAAAAAAGAGCCGGACGGGCGGCGCGTCGGCGCTGTCACCATGAGAGTGAACGGCCGGGAGGAAATCTACGACGCGCACGGCAACGGCCGTCTTGACGCTATCAGCAGCGCCCTTCAGAAAAATCTCGGCGTCTCTTATACGGATCTTACTTACAGCGAGCATGCGTTGGAAATCGGCCAGGCGTCACAGGCGATGGCCTACATCGGGATCACCGCTCCCGATGGCCGCATCGTGTGGGGTGCGGGGCGGGATACCGACATCATTACCGCCTCGATTCTCGCTCTCGTCAGCGCCATCAACCGCATGGTGAATGGGAAGTGAACGGGAAGAACGTTCGCAGGCTCTTGTTCTCCTCGCTGTGATATCCCCGCCGACATAGCAGGATTTTTGGGGCGCCGCACAGAGCAAAATGTAAAAACGCCAATCGCATCAGCTTTTGCCTCCTTGTTACAAAAACGCGGCGTCGCAAAGTAAGCGACGCCGCGTATATTTCTTCTGTTTTTTAAAACGTATACTCCACGCCCATGAGGAAATTGCGGCCCGGTTGCGAATACCAGCCGTTCCCTCCCGGATTGCTCATGTCGTAGCACATATCCGTATACATCCGGTTGAACAGGTTATTCAAGCGCACAAATACGTTCAGGCCTTCCACCGGCCGGTAGTTGACGCCCAAATTGCAGAGCCAGTAACTCTTATAAGAGTCTGCAACATAAGGCTCCATCGCTTTACGGCCGGGGCGGCCAAAGACCCCTTTGACGCTGAGATTGGCATTGAACTTCGCCGCGTCGTAATGAAGGCCCAGATCCAAAACGCCCCGGGGAAGGTAGCCGTCGCGATTCGAATTTTGGAAAGAATTCCTGGCCGGGATGTGGAGATACGTATAGGCTGCCGTCACGTTCCATTCCTTCGCCAACTGCCGCGCCACCTGGAGATCAAAGCCCGTGATGCGCTCATCCCCCGCGTTGTAATATTTCCACGTTATCGGGTTATACCCGATCAGATTGTCGGACATCGTGCGGAAGACGTGCGCCGCTACGGTCGTCTTGTCGTCGAGGCGAACGTTGCCGCCCAGCTCCACCGTGTGCCCCTTCTCCGGCTCTAACGTCTCGCTTCCAGAGGAGGGATTGTAAAGCTCATAGAGGTAAGGCGCGCGGAAAAATTCCTTATAGGATACGTACACATTGGCCCGGTCATTGATATCGTAGGCGACGACGCCGCTGAGAGACGTATTCGAGCCGTATAACGAGTGATGAGAGAAGCGCACCCCCGGGGTGATGGTGAGTGCCCCGAACTTCATCGTATCCTGCAGGAAAAAGGCTTTGTTGGAAACCTCTCCCGTCATGCTGGGCGTGTATGCGTCCTGATATTTTTTCATTTTATCCTTGTAGTAATCAACCCCCGCCACCAACGTGTGCGGCCCCGCCGTGTACGTCAGCTGATCGGAAATGCCCCAGGTTTGCTCGCGCATGAGCCAAAGATTCGCCGGATGATTCGTATTGTCGTCCAGATCCGAAGTCCGGGTGAAGAACGACAGCGTGTTGCGGAACGCGTCGTCGAACTTGTAGTCAAAGGCCAATGCCCATCTTTCGTTATTCTTCTCGCCTTCGGCGCGATTTCGGGTATAATTGCCTATCGCGTCAACTTCCGGCCGCTCGTAATTCAGCTTATAACGGCTGTAGCTCAGATTGACTTCGGCCCGATCGCCAAAGCGCTTGCCGATTTTGGCGTTGTAGGTCTGGCCGTCGATGTCGTTGATGGTGGTGTTGCCGTGGCCGTCCTTGTAATCTCCCATATCATCCTTTTGCAGGCCCACCGCATAGTATAGGCCGTCCTTCGTACTGCCCTGATGGTAAAGATTGAAGGTATGCTTATCGTAGCTGCCGAAGGCCGCGGAAACCTTCGTCGATACTTCTCCGTTTTTTGGCTTGCGGGTAATGATATTGATGACGCCGCCCACCGCGTCCGATCCGTAAAGGGTGGAAGCCGAGCCTTTCAAGACTTCGATGCGCTCGATGGCGTCCATATTGCTGATTTCCGACGGCTGAAAGACGCTGAACGTCGAGCCATTCGTGTTGGCGCGCTGCCCGTCGATGAGCACGACCACATGGCTGGTGCCGTTGATGTAGAGATAGTCCGCCGAATAATTCGCGCCGGTGGCGCTGTAATTCTGAATGGTGACGCCGGGCACCTGGCGCAGGGCGTCGCTCACCGTCTGGTAGTGGTTCTCCTCAATATCCTTGCGGGTTACCACGTTGACGTTGGCATGGGCATCGAAATTCGTCTGCGACAGGCGATTCGCCGTAACGACGATCTGGTCGAGATTAAACTCCTCCAATTGGTCATCGGCAGCTGCCGCCCCCGCCTGACCGGCCGAGCACGTCAAGGCGCCGAGGAGCGCCAGACAGAAAAGCCGCTTATTTCTTTTGGTCATCTTTATCCTTCTCCCTTCAAAATGAAAATGAATGATGGCGATATTTCCGGAAAAGTAATTTGCCGTAATTTTTGGCATGCTTCGCTTTTCGCAGCATCCGCCAAAAGACAGAAAATCGCTTCCCGAATATATCAAAGTAAGTTTAACCGATATACCGTCATACGGTCAAGGGAAAAGGGCATATCTTTGAAGCGTGGGGGAGAACGGAAAGGGAACAGGTAAAATATAAGCCCCGAACGGCCGGTAAAGGCGGTTCGGGGCTTAATGTGCAAAGGAGAAAATGTTCTCGTTCTTATTTCGGGTTGTATTCGACGATTTTAATTTCCGGGTTCTTATTGAGATCGACGATCTCCTTTTGGGTCACGCGGATGAGCGGCTTGGAGGAGAAGTCGTTTTCGTAGCGGACAATATTGCCGATTTGGCCGTTGCTCAGCATGACGCGGGACCCAAGGAAGGTTTCCTTCAGATGCTTGAGGAAGGGAACGCAGACGTGGGGGTCGAGCTTTGTGTACATATCCTGCGTGATCTGATCGATGGCGGTGAACGGCGTATTCTTTTTCTGTCCCTCGCGCTCGGTAGTGATGTTGTCGTACAGATTAGCGAGTCCGATAATCCGCGCGTACATGTGAATGTCGTCGCCCTTCAGGTTGAAGGGGAAGCCGGAACCGTCCATGCACTCGTGGTGCTGTAAAGCCGTTAGCTTGACGCCATCGGACAGCTCGCTGGAGGTATTCAGGATACGGTGGCCGTCGATGGTATGCTGCATGTAGGCGTCGAGATCTTCGCCCTTCAGGTGCTCTACCTGCTTATCGAGAAGGCGCTGGGGAAATTTCGTTTTGCCAATGTCGTGCAGGAAGCCGGCCAGGATGAGATCCTGCGTTTCCGAGGCCGACAGCATCATCCATTTGGCGAGGACGCCGGCGAGGACAGAAACCCGTACGGAATGATTATATATATCGCTGGCGAGATGGTTGACCTCTAAGAGGTAGTCGATCGCGCCGCTCTGCTTCGCCATGGGCGCGAGGGTGTCTTTGACCATCGTTTTCGACTTCTTTACCGGCGGCCTGTCGCTTTTCCCGGCCTCGTCAAAGATTTCCCGGGCGGTGTGAATAACTTCTTTATATTCGGTGACAAATGCGCTGGCAGGATTAAAAATCGCGGCCACGTTTTGGAAGGCCTCGCTGAGCTCGTATTCGTCCTTGACATAGACCGAGGGAATGCCTAAGAATCCCAGCCGGGTGATATGCGCCTTCGTGAGCATGGTTCCTTCGGAGAGGACGACGATCATATCGTCGTTAATGATCGAGCGGGCAAGTATCATACCGGGGGTTAGCGATTCAACATCTACAGAGCGCAAGATGGTTTCCTCCTTTTATATGTGTCCTTTTTTCGTTCGCAGCGTTAAGATAAAAATGCGCAAGAAGATCGAGCAATCCTGAAAATATTTTATAAAATCTGCTGTATAATTATATTCGTGATAAAAAAACGTTTTCCTACCGAAAGTTAAAAATTTTTAAAACTCTGGGCAAATGTCGCAGTGAAATGCGACATAAGGCGGAAAGAAATAGAAATTCATTGCCTTGCATTTCCCTGATGATTCCGCTACAATCAGAAAGTATATAAGGAGAGGGAGCCTTAGTAAAGCGGGGAGAAAACGATGTTTGATCTGGATACGGGGACGCTGTTTTTTCTGGCGGTCATGGGATTTGTCGCGGCCTTTATTGATTCTGTGGTGGGGGGCGGCGGTCTCATTTCGACGCCGGCTTTGATGTGGACGGGGCTGCCGCTTTTGACGGTGCTCGGGACGAATAAAATGGCGGCGACAATGGGGGCGCTGACGAGCGTATTGGCGTTCCTTCGCTCGGGGCGCGTCGATGTGAAGCTGATAAAAAGGCTTTGCCCTCTGTCGTTTCTTGGTTCCGTCGCCGGGGTGCTTACGGTACGGGCGATACCGCCGGATTTTCTGCGGCCGCTGGTCGTGGTCATGCTGATTGCAGTCGCTGTCTACAGCGTATTTAAGAAGGATTGGGGCAGTATTTCCACGTACCACGGGTTATCGCCGCGGATGATGTATCTGACGTTCGCGGTGGCCTTCGTTTTTGGCTTTTACGATGGTTTTTTTGGCCCGGGGACAG
>CAJPUA010000051.1 GCA_905373705.1 uncultured Schwartzia sp.
TATCTCCAGATCTGTTCCAATCTTCAGCCATTGACGATCCTTCGTTACGCCGGGACGATTTTCAACCCGCGCCTTGGCTTTTCCCACCAAACGATTAATTAACGACGATTTGCCTACATTGGGAATCCCCACAATCATCGCCCGAGCTGCCCGCGGGCGACCGTTTCTTCGCACAAAGCGTTCCCGGCGCGTACGAGCCAGCTCCTCGGTCTGCCGCACCAAACGCCGAATCCCACGCCCCGACATGACGCTTAAAGGAATTGCCGGTATATTCTGCTTTTGAAAATACATCTCCCAGCGATGCGTAACCTCGGCATCAGCCAGATCAGCTTTATTGAGGGCAATGATCCGTGGCTTACCCCCGATAATTTCCCGTAACAACGGATTCGCACTGCTATACGGGATACGCGCATCTAACAGCTCAATTACTACATCGACAATTTTCAGATGTTCCTTAATTAGGCGACGCGTTTTCTGCATATGCCCCGGAAACCATTGTACCGGTACAACTTCTCTATTTCTGTCTATTTCCATCGTGTTCCTGTCCGTTTCCTACGCTTGCTTTGTTTTAGTTCCACAAGATAACAGCAAAACTGCTTTGCCTGTTTGTATTCGATATCACATCGATCTTTCCCTGCTTTAAGCGGCAAAATGATTAGCAGATACGCTAAGTTATTATGTTTCACGCCGTATCTTGGTAAAGTTGCATGAAAAGCTCTCTAGTTCAATATACCTAAAAAATGACAAAACGTCGTAAAAAATTGCACAAAAAAAGACCGATATGCTATACTTAAAGTCGGTGCCTATGAGTGATAATGAATATCTATACAGCTAATCATATCTATACCGCCTTTTGAAGAAATAGCAATATTGTTTTTTGATATCGTCGCCCAATCACTGAATTTCGCCAGCCCAATAACTTATCGCGCATATATGATATGAATAGTAACGAAAACAAGGAGGATTTTTAAGAATGAAGGGAACGGTTGTAGCTACTTGGATTCAAACGGCAAAAACGCTCTGGGGAGAAACAACGGTAAGTGCGGCTATGGAGAAAAATCGTTGGGAGCCGACTCGTATCTTTTTGCCGCTGGAGGATATCGAGGATTCAGCCGTTGATAAATTCATGGACATTTTGAGCCGTGATCTAAATACCACGAAAGCCAAGCTCTGGTACGAGATTGGACGAGATAACGTTCGTACCTTTTCTAAGGCGTATCCAGCATTTTTCAAGGAAAAAACGCTTTATACCTTTTTAGCCTCCATGTACGACGTCCATGTAGAAGTCGTAAAAATGGTCAGCGGGGCCAAGCCGCCGATTCTGACCATGCAGCCCATTTCTACCTATGACGCTATATTTTCCTACGATTCTCCCCGCGGCATGGTCGATTATCTTCGCGGTCTGCTTCAGGGCGCTATCGAATTTTTCCAAGAACGGCTTTCCGTTAAGGTTTTAGAAGAATCGCCCGGACACTTAAAGCTCAAGCTTCATTTTGCCACGCCAATCCGGCAGGAACGCGACTTTCCACTGAATCGCTGTCTTGGTTTCGCAGGGACGTTATCCCGAAAAATCAGTCTCTTGGTTTTTGTTATTACCCTCATTCCGGCGCTTCTCTTTTTCTTCTGGGAAACCTCCTGGAAATTTTTCATTTTTCCCGTTATCAGCGGTATTTCCGTCTGGTTGTTTTCTTCGATACTTCTGCGCCCGATGGCAGCGCTTCGTGATAACGTCAGGAGCCTTTTAAAGCATGAATATTATACGGACGTCGCCTTACGCTCCGACGATGAATTTGAGGAATTAGCCTCTTCCATTCAAGCTTATAAAAAAGGCGTAAAAGCTGATTTCACCGGTTTTCGTGGTACCGGCGATGAATTAATACAGTATGGTTCAAACTTCAACGACCTGGCGGAAAAGATGGGCGATACTTCTCAAAACATCGTAAACGTCATCAACGAAGTAGCCGTCGGCGCTACGCACGGCGCCGAAAATACCAGCGCCGTTGCCAGCTTCCTGCATAAAAATATGAGCGCGCTGGAAGTTGTAGTACAAAATCAAATAAAAAATAATGATCATCTGCTGCAAGCCGTGGACAATATTGATAAAGGATTTGGGAATGTACAAAATTCCAGTGAGAATCTGAATAAGACAATGGAAAAATTTTCGGTTGTTCGGGAGACGGTAGAAGCGCTCCGCAACGAAACGGAAAAAATTCGCTCCATCACCGGCGTAGTCACACAGATCGCGGCGCAAACAAACCTGCTCGCGTTAAACGCGGCCATTGAGGCGGCCCGAGCGGGCGAACAGGGACGTGGGTTCGCGGTCGTCGCTGAAGAAATCCGTACGCTGGCAGAACAATCAAAACAACAGGCGGAGGTCATTTCCTCCGATATTGACAATATCGCCCAAATCATCGGCGAAGTAACCTCGTCCGTTGATGTCGAACACCAGTCGCTGGGACAAGAAAGCCAGCAGCTTAAAGAAGTTGTCAGCAGTAATGTTGAGTATATCAGTAATATTCGTGATGTTTCCGCGAGCATCGGTTCAATTATCGCTTCCTTACAGGAAGAAATGAACGCGATGAACCAAGTATTCGGTAAAGTAGAGTCTATTGCCGCGATGTCGCAGGAAAATTCCGCTTCCGCCGAAGAAGTTAACGCCACGGTGCAAGTACATAACGAAAAACTGCAGGATATGATGGAGAAAATTGGAAGCTTCAAGGAGATTTCTGTACGTTTTTCCAAAGAACTGGGGCGATATAAAATATAAAATCGCTTCTCTCTTTGCAAAGAAGCGATTTTCATTGGATTTTATTCTTTTTCCCGCTCGTCAGCGATTCCTTGATTGTTCGCTTAAGCGTACCAACAAATTGGTAAGGCGTTCGTTCTCAATACTTAGCTCAATATTTTCGGTGTTAAGTTTTGCCATCACGCTGTCCTGATATAAAATAACCCCGCATAACAAGAGGCAGACAACGATCAGGAGCAGGATTACGAAATCTTTTCTGATACCCACCGACCTTCGTTCCTCCTCCCCATGCCGCAGAACATTGTGACGGCAACGTCCTTTTAATAATAAAATTTCGCTATTTTCCTGAAAAATCCTGCCTGAACTTTGTATTCTACAGTTTCCGTATCTATACGATTGCTATTTGCTGTCTCTTCTTTGAACGGCGCGACAATCATATAAAATTGAATTATATCGTATTATTTATGTTGCTATACATTCACCCAAGGAAACCACCATCTTTCGGTTATCTTCCCGAGAACGTACCGCGACCCGCAGATAATGGCCGTCCAGCCCGGGGTAATTGGCGCAATCACGTAGCAAAATACCGCGTTGCCGCATTTTTTCGCAAACCTGTCCCGAAGTCGGCAAAGATTCGTCTAAACGAAGCAAAATGAAGTTTACCGATGGGAAAAATACAGCTATGCCGGGCAAATCGGCCAGCGAATCGGCCAGCTCGTTTTTCTCCCTCGCGATAAATGCTTTTGACGCCTGCTGGTACTCGTAATCCTGCAGCGCCGCCACGCCCGCTTTTTGCGCCAATAGATTCACATTCCACGGATCTTTATTTTCTTCTAAACGCCGAACCATAGACGACGCTGCGGCGGCAAACCCCAACCGCAAACCAGGGATGGCATAAAATTTCGTCAATGAACGAATGACCAGCAAATTATCCAGCTGAGAAACGAACGGCTGCATCGTATGTGTTTTTTCGTCCCGGCAAAAATCTAAAAAGGATTCGTCGACAATGACCATTGTCGATATTTTTTTTGCCTCTTCAACCAGACGAGTCATTTCCTGCATAGTCAGAAGTTTTCCCGTTGGATTGTTGGGATTGCCCAAGATTACGCAATCGTGCCCCGGCAGAGCCTCAAGTAAAGAATCAATCGTAACGGCAAAAGAATGATCCGCTGAAAGCGGATAATAATCGATTTTCCCCCCTGCCGACAGGGCTGCCCGTTCATATTCGCTGAATGAAGGAATGGGAAGAAGCACTCTCGCCGGGCGGACAGCGTGAAAAAAAACATAAAAAAGCTCGGCGGCGCCATTTCCCAGTACGATTTCTTCTTGCGGCAGACCATAATAATCGGCGATCGCCTGCTTTAATTCCTGTCCGGATGAATCAGGGTAATGAATAATCTGCGGTATCGTTTTCTCAATCGCTCGCCGGACTTTTTCTGAAAGGCCCAAGGGGTTGATATTGGCGCTGAAATCGAGCCATTCCTTCCCTGCCGGATTGACCGCGTAGATATTGCCGCCGTGAAGAAACCGTTCGTTCACCTACTCACTTCCTTTTTTATACGAATACCCGCCGGAAATAAGTTCGACGCTTTGCAGATATTTGAGATGCGGATAGCGGGACGCGAGGCGGAACGCCTGCTCTTTAACAAAATCGTCCGCGGCGTCCGGGGAAAACAGCACGCCGGATATTGTCCCGCTATGCGCCGTATTGATCCCTAAGGCGCCCATTTCCCGCACAATCTCAATCATATCTTCCAGATCCCGTTTCGGCAGAATCGACTGGTTCGCTAAGGCGCTTTGCGTAGCGGCCTCGGCGATGGCTTCTGCATTAGCCGCATCGCTTAAAAGCTCCAGCGCCGCCGATGTTTGCGCTTCGTTTTCCCGGCTTAGCCGATCTAAATCCCCACGCTGGTGAAATTCCAGCGTATTTATCGCCCCTCCGGCGTCAAAAACAGCAATCTTAAGTGGAGGAAATATCCCCAGACTCTCCTGACATTCCCCGGTCATGTGATTAAGGCGGACAATTCCCGGAAAAAAAACGCCGTCCGTCGGTTCAATCCCTGCCGCGATACGCGAAACCTCCGCCGCCGTTAACGATCGCTCTAAGGTCACCGCAACCGCAAAACAGACTGCGGCGATATCGGCGCTGCTGGAGGCCATTCCCTTACCGATGGGGAGCTCTGAGGTCAATATCATGTCGTAAGGGAAATCCGTTTCTCCCAGATAGTGAAGGATCCGTTGGAGCGCCGTATGCGATTTGGCGCCAAAACCTTGCCGCCGCCCGGTTCCTTTCGACACTGTTATCGTAGTATATAAATTGATGGGACAAGTAACTAAAAAAGGGACGCCGTTTTTCGTTCCCTGGACGAGTTCGCCGCAGGAGCCGGGGACCTTTATTTCAATTTCCATATTTCTCCCCCCGCTTACCGAAGAACCGCCGTACTAACCAGAAATGACAGGAGTACCAATCCTTCGTTTAAGGTCGTAATGGCCCCGTAAACATCGCCCGTCAGTCCCCCTAATTTCTTCGTGACGAAGTTAGCGAAAAACGCGGTAAAGAGAATACTGACTACTAACGCAGCCACGGCGGGAAGACCAAACGGCAGAATGAGAAGTAATGTTATAACGACGGCGCAAACTACCGTCCGCGCATCGGTGTATTTTGCGAAGGCTTTTCCCATTCCTTCTTCACGAGCGTAAGGATAGAGCGCTATCGCCCCGGTCATCATCAGTCGGGCGATGATCGGCATGACAAAGAACGCCGGAAGCAAAAAGACGGGCTCGACAAATAAGTCGAGCAAAAGACCCCATTCTAAAATCATGAGAACGACGAAACCCAAAACACCGTTGGAACCGACGCGGCTATCCTTCATGATCTCCAACATTTTCTCTCGGCTGCGCCCGGAAAAAACACCGTCCATCGTATCCATAAAACCGTCGCAGTGAAGCCCTCCCGTCAAAAGCGGCGGTAAAATGAGCAAAACGGCGGAAATGGTATGCGGCGGCAAAATAATTCCCTTCGAAGGCAGGAAAATTAAAAATACATACGCCGCCGCCGCGTAAATCATCCCCAAAACCGCTCCGATCAGGGGGAAAAATTTTACACTGCGGCCAAAATCTTCCTCCGTCCAATGATCCTGACGGATGATCGAGAGACGCGTCAGGAACTGCAAACCGATGAAAAACGCTCTCATAAACTGCCCCTCCATAGCCAGTGCAGCAAGGAAAAAAGCAGGAGAAACAGAATCGTCGCCGCGTACATCAGTCGAGTAACTTCTCCGATATGGCGTGGCGCCAATTCCTGTTTAGCCTCTCCCATATAAGTGCGAAAAGAAGGCCGACCAAAATAATAATTCAGACCGCCCAAACGAATCCCTAAAGCTCCGGCCACCGTCGCTTCCGTAAAACCGCCGTTCGGGCTGGGATGTTTGGCGGCGTCTCGCCGCATCATACGCCACGCGGCGCGCCAATCATATTTCAAAAGCCACGCAGCCACGATGAGCAAAAGTCCCGTCAAGCGAGCGGGGATATAATTCCAGGCATCGTCGAAGCGCGCCGCCGCCCGGCCGAAATAAAGATACTTATCGTTTTTGTAACCGATCATCGAATCCATCGTATTCGCCGCTCGATAAGCGACCGCCAGCGGTGCTCCGCCTAGCCAGCAGAAAAAGAGCGGGGAAATAACGCCGTCCACAATATTCTCGGCGATCGTTTCCACCGTCGCCCGCGTTATTTCCGACACTGACAGTTTATCAGTATCCCGACCAACGATCCAGCCCACCTTGAACCGCGCTTCCTGAATATTTCCTTCGCGAAGGTACGTCTGTATCTCCCGCCCTGCTTCCGCCAAATTGCGCGGCGAAATCATAAAGCTAAGGATCAGCGCTTCGACGCCCATTGTCAGATAGGGGATATTAAACCGAGCCACGCCGTACAAAATAACCGCGGTTACCGTATAAGAAACGCTCAGAACCAACAGCATTAAAATGAATCCCGAAAAAAATTTTCGCCGCCTGGAACCACCAGAGGGATAAAGCAGTTTTTCCAATCCCG
>CAJPUA010000052.1 GCA_905373705.1 uncultured Schwartzia sp.
CTTCGCGCTCGGCGTTCGTACTGTCCGCGAGAAGAAGGAGAACGCCTTTATTCCCTAACTCAGAAAAGCGGCGAAAATCGGTCATTTTCCCGTCTACCGGCGTATAATCAAGCTTAAAATCTCCCGTATGGACAATCATCCCTACCGGCGTCTTGATAGATAAACCCACCGCGTCTGGGATGCTGTGATTCACTCGAATAAATCCGACGCTAAAACAGCCGATATTGATCGTATCGCCTGCCGCGACAGGGTGAAGATTTCCGCAATCAACATTATTTTCTTTCAGCCGCCCAGCCAAAATCCCCAGCGTCAATTTCGTCCCGTAAACGGGAACGTCGATCTGTTTCATCACATAGGGCAGCGCACCGATATGATCCTCATGGCCATGCGTTAAGACGATAGCCTTGATTTTATCCTTATTTTCCAGTAAATACGTAATGTCGGGAATAACAAGATCGATCCCCAACATGTCCTCCTCAGGGAACATCAGCCCAGCGTCAATCAGTAAAATTTCATCCTCCACCTGGATGACAGTCATATTTTTTCCGATCTCGCCTAAGCCTCCCAAAGGAATAATCTGCACTTTTGGTACGTTTTTTGACAAAAAAAGACACCCCCGTATTGTTTTTAAATTTTACTACAAAGTCCGAACCAACCACACCAAAGGAAAAAAGCTAGCCGATCACACTATTCGCTTTTATTATATATCCGCCGACGGGACATTGTAAAGCGTTCTTCACTTTCCAGACGATAAATCCACAACTCCATATCCGACGCGGCTATACCGGCCGCCTTCATAGACTGAAAAACCTAAGCGCGAAAACTCTTGACTATCGCGCGCTTCCTTCATGACGATGCGACAGCGGGCCACGCGCCACGCTTCTCGAACCGCGTCCTCACTCAGCGGGCGGCTGTCCGCCAAGAAACGCAAAGGGTTAAGGCTGACGCTATCCAAAAGTGGACGGCGAAACATCGGATCAAAGTAAATGACATCCACGGACTTATCCGGTTGCTGGCATAAAAAATCTTTATAATCAGCCGCAATTACCTGTATACGCCGCATCGCCGCTAAGGCAACGTTATTGGGCGTAGTCATTCGCTTGAGACCAAAAGCGACGACGGCCGCAATGACAGGACTTACTTCTAATCCCCGCACGGCGCCTGTTTCTCCTGTGACATAACTGGCGACGATCGCGTCTGATCCCAAGCCTAATGTACAATCAAGAACGGTCATCCCCATTTTTATCCCAGCAGCTTCGATAAAACGATCCTTTTTCCCTTGCCGCAGATTTTTTATCCGCACATGCGCCATATTCGGATGAAAGAAAAATTCACCAGAAGGCGTTTCCAAAAATAAATCGCCATGTCGGACAACTAAAACATACGCCGTTTTATATTTTTGTTTCATGCTTGCCAGGGAATCCCGGCCGCGCGCAATATACGAAACATCCAACCGCCTTGCCATCCGCTCGGCAATCTCAATATTCTCTGGTGCCGACTTGGTTCCGGTCGTAACGATTAAGTTCCCCATCATCAGGTTCGCTTGAACATTTTCGCCAGTTCAGCGCTTGTAAACCGCACGATCGTCGGACGTCCGTGCGGGCAAGTATAAGGCCGAGCCGTCTGTGCTAATTCGTCGAGAATGATCTGCATCTGGCGCAAATTAAGTTCGTCGCCCTGTTTTATCGCTGCCTTGCAGGCGGTCATCGCCAGGCACGAATGGCGAATTTCCGCCGCTGTCAAATCATGCATCGCTAACAGCGATTCTAAAATTTTACGCAGGATATCTTCAATCTCGTTAGCTGGAATATCCGCCGGAACCGCCTTGACGCGAAACTCTTCCGGCCCGCAGGCTTCTAAATCAAAGCCCAGCCGATAAAAAAGCGCCTGATACTTCTCCAAAAGTTCTGCCTCCGGCGCGCTAAAAGCCATAACCAGATGGACCAAGAGTTGCTGCGAAGGAACCGCTTCCGCCATGGCGGCAAAACGGTCATACAATATTCGTTCATGCGCCGCGTGCTGATCTACAAGATACAAGCTGCTTTCATCCTGAGCGACGATATAGCAACGAGCGACCTGCCCTATCGGCACCATTGCCATACGTCGCTCCCCCGTCTCAGTCGCTGGGGAGCGATCCGCCACTACTTTTTGTGAAATATCGGGCGAGCCGTAAGATACTGGCGAATGGACCGCCCGCTCTTCATTCAGCGTATTCTGCACCGCCCGAAATTTTTCTATATCCGTTTCAGAGCCCGCGGTAAACTCTGTCAGAATATCCGTTGCCGGCTGCTTTGCGCCGGGAAAATTTCCCTTTGGCGCGCCTGTCGCCAATGACAACGGTATCGGCGTCATACGGCGCTCAACATTCGGCACCACCGCCGCCACTTCTTCTAACGGCTGATTCGCAGGGCGGATAGCGTCGACCACGGCCTTGTAAACCGCGCGAAAAATCCGTCCTTCATCTTCAAATTTTATTTCCGTTTTCCGAGGGTGAACGTTAACGTCGACGGAATTTGCCGGTACCGTAATCAAAATCACCGCTAAAGGATAACCGGTTTTGGGCAATAAAGAATGGTACGCGTTATCAAGCGCCCGGGCGATTGCTTTGCTTTCTATTTGCCGGCGATTGACGATGAACGTCTGCCAGGCGCGGCTGCTTCGGAGCATGGATGGTTTCGTCAGATAACCGTGGATTTCCAGTTCTTCGTCTTGAAACGATACGGAAAGCAGCGAATCAGCGGCTTGTCCCCCGTAAATACTCCGAATCGCATCTTTTAGATCGCCGTTTCCTGGAGTTGCCAACGATATCTTATTGTTATTGATAAAGCGAAAGGCAATTTGGGGATTCGCCAGCGCCTCTTTGACGACACATTCGCTGATTTTAAGGCCTTCCGTATGCGTCGTTTTAAGAAATTTTTTGCGCGCCGGAGTATTAAAAAACAAATCCTCCACTTTAATTGTTGTCCCTATATTGCAACCAGTTTCGACGCGCTCCTGTTCTTCGCCGCCGGTAATGACAATTTTAGTTCCCAATTCACTGTCCGCAAGGCGAGTTCGCATTTCAAAACGTGACACCGCCGCGATTGTGGCCAGTGCCTCGCCGCGGAAACCTAACGTCCGAACGGTATTAAGGTCATGCGCTTCTCGGATCTTGCTCGTCGCGTGACGCTGCACTGCCAAAGACGCGTCCTCGCTATCCATGCCGCAGCCGTCGTCCGTCACGCGCATAAAGCTGGTTCCGCCCGCCATAATCTCCACTTCAATCCGTTTCGCTTCGGCGTCGATAGCGTTTTCTAAAAGTTCTTTGATGACTGAGGCGGGACGCTCAACAACTTCCCCCGCCGCAATTTTATTGATTGTGCCTTCATCCAGGACATGAATAAAGCTCATTTTTGGCCCGCCTCCTCCTTGGCCTGGTTTTGCAGCTTATATAATTCATTCAGCGCTTCAAGCGGCGTCATCGTCATAACGTCCAAAGAAAGTATCGCGGCGCTTAGCGATGCGTCAAAAAGCGAAGTCATCGGCGCTTCCTGTGGCGCCAACGCTTCTTCCTGCGCCATCAGACAGGCCGCCCCTTCTTTTTCCGCTTCAAGCGCGTCTAAAATCGCCTGCGCCCGCTGGGTCACGGAATTCGGCAGCCCCGCCAACCGCGCGACGTGGATACCATGGGACTTATCAGCGCTCCCCGCCACAATCCGCCGCAAAAAAACGACCTTCGTGCCGCGCTCTTTGACGGCTACGCAGTAATTTTTAATATGTTCGCTCTCTAAATCTGTCAGCTCATGGTAATGGGTGGCAAACAGTGTCTTAGCGTGAATATGATCGCGGATGTACTCCACGACCGCCCGAGCAATGCTCATGCCGTCAAAAGTACTCGTTCCCCGCCCGATCTCGTCTAAAATAATCAAGCTGTTTTTTGTCGCGTATTTCAATATCTGCGCGACTTCATTCATTTCCACCATAAAGGTGCTTTGCCCGCTGACGAGATCATCGCTGGCGCCGATCCGGGTAAATATTCGGTCAACGGGCGAGATTTCAGCCTCCCGGGCGGGAAGGAAGCTGCCTACCTGCGCCATCAAGGTTAAAAGCGCTGTCTGGCGCATATACGTCGATTTCCCTGCCATATTGGGGCCCGTAATGAGAAGTATTTCAGCTTCCGCATGATTGAGCGTCGCGTCGTTGGGAACAAACAAATCCTGTGTCAAGATCCGTTCCACAAGAGGATGCCGTCCGTCTTTAATATGGATTTCTCCGTTATCCAGAAGCCGGGGCCGGACATAATTATGCGCCGCGGCGGCCTCGGCTAAACTGGCCAGGACGTCAATCCGAGCAATCTCCCGCGCCGTCCGCTGAATACTGACCAAATTTCCGACAAGCACCTCGCGAAGCTCCATGAACAGATTATATTCCAAGTTGACAATCTTCTCCTGCGCACCCAGGATCTTTGTTTCAAACGCTTTCAATTCTTCGGTAATGTACCGCTCGGCATTCGCTAACGTCTGCTTGCGGATATAATTCGCCGGTACCAGATCTTTTCCGCTGTTGCGAACTTCGATGTAGTACCCAAAAACCTTATTATAGCCGATTTTCAGTGCTTTGATCCCGGTCGCAGCCCGTTCTCTCTCCTCCATATCCTGCAGCATTCGCTTGCTGTCGTGGGCGATTCGGCGATATTCATCCAGTTCTTGATTATAACCGGGGCGGATAATTCCTCCTTCCCGCAGCGAAAGCCCTGGATCGTTAACAATCGCTCGTTCTAAAAGCGCTGCTAATTCGTCATATAATTCAATATTATCGTGACTCGTATGAAAAAGCTCCGCTTTACGCTCCTTAAGGAGCTCTTTAATACCCGGCAGGGCCTGAAATGACACCTTTAAAGCTACGACATCACGGGCGTTCGCCGTTCCCACTTCCACGCGGGTCAGCAGACGCTCAAAATCATAAATGGTTTTACACCCTTCCCGCAGGCTTTGCCGAAAGGAAAAATCTTCTACCAACTCCGCCACCGCGTCCAAACGCTGATTGATCCGGACGATCGAAAGCAGGGGCTGTTCCAGCCACTTTTTCAACAAACGACTGCCCATCGCTGTTTCCGTATAATCCAGTACGTCGAGAAGGGTATTTTTTTTGCCGCCATCCCGCAGATTTCGGATAATTTCCAGATTTCTCAAAGTATTAGCGTCAAGTACCAAATTTTCTGCCGAATCAAGGAACAACAGCCGGTTCAAATGGCTTAAATCAGTTCTAACCGTATCATGCAGATAATTTAGGAGTGTCGCCAGGGCAATTCGCGCCGCTTCATTCCGAGGCCATTCCGTTACGGGAAAGTGCTGGCGCAGCCGCTCTTTTATCCGCTCTGACGCGGCAGATAGCCGGGTAACGGAGCAACAAGGCAACCGCAGCTTCATAAAGGCTTCCAACTCTTCCTGTCCCGAGAGTTCTCCCGCCAACAAAAGCTCCGGCATCATCAATCGGTAAAGCTCATCGCTAAGAAGCGCCTGACGGTTATCACCTTGATAAATCCCGTAAAAGCATTCGCCCGTCGAAATATCGGCTCCCGCCAGAACCAAAGTATCCTCCCGTTCATAAAGCAGCGCGATATAATTATTCTGCGCCGCAGAAAGAGCATTTTCGGACAAGATCGTTCCCGGCGTTATAATTTTTATGACTTCCCGCTTGGTAAGCCCCGGCGCTTTCGGGTCGCCGATCTGCTCAGCGATCGCCACCTTATATCCTTTTCCAATCAGGCGAGTGATATAGCTTTCCGCCGCGTGATAAGGAACGCCGCACATTGGCGCTTGCCCGACATCGCCGCTGCGGCTGGTAAGGGTCAGCCCTAGCTCACGGGAAACAGTGCGCGCGTCGTCAAAAAACATTTCATAAAAGTCACCCAGCCGGAAAAAAAGGATTTCCTCCGGATGCTGTGCCTTTGTCGCTTGGTATTGCTGCATCATCGGGGTTAATTCCATATTCTTCTATTCTCCTCGTCAGCCGTCCCCTCGTTACTATTGAATAAATTAACCGGCGTTCGCGCTGAAAATTCCTCTCAATTTGCTATTATATTTGAATATCCCAATAAAAGCAAAGGCGCACGGCAAAATTCCGCCGCACGCCTGATCCTTCAGATGGTGCGCTCGGGCAGAATCGAACTGCCGCTTTCAGCTCCGGAGGCTAACGTCCTATCCACTGGACTACGAGCGCCTTACAACATGGTAAGTAGTATAGCACAACTCCTAAACGTTGTCCAACCAGAAAAATCAAACGCGGAATTTTTTCGTTTCCTGATTTAATTCTTCCGCCAGATCAGACAAATGTCGTGACGAAGCTGCAATTTCCTGCATGGACGCTGACTGTTCTTCCGTCGCCGCCGAGACGCTCTGCGCATGATCGGCATTCTTTGTGCTGGTTTCCCGGATAGAAGCGACCTTCTCATCGACCGCCTGCGTTTCCGCCGCCATCTTTTGCAACCCTTCCGTAATCCCTTTGATCCCCTGCTCCAAGGTCTGGATCGATTCAAAAATCGCCTGGAAACCTTCGTCGGCGGCCTTGACCGAGACCAGTCCCTGCGCTACGCTGTTCGTTCCTTCACCGCTCGCTGTAATCGCGTCCGCCATATCCTTCTGGATCGTACTGACCAACTCGGAAATTTGCTGCGTAGAAGCCGCCGATTGCTCAGCGAGTTTTCGCACCTCATCGGCGACGACCGCAAAACCGCGACCTGCTTCTCCTGCCCGCGCCGCTTCAATGGCGGCGTTAAGTGCGAGAAGATTTGTCTGAGCTGCTATCCCAGAAATCA
>CAJPUA010000053.1 GCA_905373705.1 uncultured Schwartzia sp.
GGCGGGAATAACTATTACCTGCGCGGCACCTATACGAAATATGATCTCGATTTTACGGAGGACGTGCTGGCCATGCACGACGCGGGGTTTGACGTTCTTTCCATGGAGCCGGTCGTGGCGAAGGACGCCCCGTATGCTATCGAAGAAGCTGATCTGCCCCGGGTTTATGAGGAGTATGACCGGCTGGCGGCGGCTTATATGGAGCGCCATCGTGCCGGAGACGGTTTTTTCTTCTTCCATTTCAATATGGATCTTTCCAATGGCCCCTGCGTGGCGAAGCGGCTGGCCGGATGCGGCGCGGGGCACGAATATTATGCCGTGGCGGCGAACGGGGACCTTTATCCCTGCCATCAATTCGTCGGGCGGGAGCGCTACCGGCTCGGATCCGTCTTTGAGGGCGTTACGGCGACAGAACTGCCCCCCTATTTTCGGGAATCCCATGTTCTCAATAAACCAAAATGCCGCGACTGTTGGGCGAGATTTTTTTGCAGCGGCGGTTGTCATGCCAACGCCGATCTCTTTCATGATAATATTCGGGAACCTTACGAAGTCGGCTGCGCCATCCAAAAAAAGCGGCTGGAATGCGCGATTATGGTGCAGGCAGCGCTGGCGTTGGAAAAGGAAGGGAAAAAGCAGCATGAGCAGTGAAGAAAAAGACTATCAGGACGCCAGCTTGTTTGATCACTTCCAGGAAAGCGCCTATATCGTGGATCGCGACAATTATCAAATCCTCTATATCAATCAGGCGGGACGGCGCCTTTTGGACATGGGGCCGGACGAGGATTGCAGCGGGCAGCATTGCTATGCGCTGCTGCGCGGGAGTCATCAGCCGTGTATGGCATGTTCGCTGCAGCATTCGACGGACGAGCCTTTTGACAAAGAGTTTTACAACGAACATTTCAAGAAGCATTTTAAAGTGGTCGACGCTGCCATTCGCTATCAGGGGCATAAGGCTCGGTTAGTGATGTACGTTGACATCACCGCCGCTACGAAGCAGCGTCATGAGCTGGAAACGGCGCTTCAAGCGGAAGCAGTGCTCAACGAAACGGTGCAGATTCTCTACGCGGAGCCGGAACTTGATAAGGCTCTTGATCTCATGCTGGCGCACATGGGGCTTTATCTGCAGGCGGAGCGGTGCCTTATCCTGAACGTTGAAGGCGGCCTCATGAGCTGTACGCACGAATGGTTTCGGCAAGGCGCTGAAAGCAATAAGGGACAGTGTCAGGATCTTCCGGTGCGCGATTTGGAACGCTGGGAAGGAACCCTATTGCGGCACAATAACGTGCTGGTGCCCGACAGCTCGCTCCTGGCGGAAACGTATCCTGAAGAATACGCGCTCTTAACACGTCTGAAGATCGAAAACTGCGTGGCGGCGCCCATCCTTATCCGTGATCATCTCGCCGGCATCGTCGTCATAGTAAATCTTCCAGCGAAAGAGCTGGACGGAGCGTCGATGATGCTCCTCACGCTGTCCTACTTCATCGCCACGTCGATGGTTGCCGATCAGAGCCGCCAGCTTCTGGAAAAGGCCAGCTATTCGGATATCATGACCGGCGTCGCCAATCGCAACGCCTTCATTCGCGATATTGAAAGTATGCAGCGTTCGCTCGACCTCCAACCCGTTCCTGTCGGCGTCATCTATTTTGATCTCAACGGTCTGAAAGCCGTCAACGACCAGCAGGGGCATCGGGCGGGCGATCGTCTGATCATGCGGTTGGCCGACGCGATCTCCCTCTTTTTCCGTAAGCAGGAAATCTACCGCACGGGCGGCGATGAATTTGTCATCCTTTGCCTCAATATGCCTGAACCGCAGTTTGAGGAACGCCTGGCGCGGGTTGTCGATCATATCGCTTCGGTCAGCGCCCTGAGCGTTTCCGTCGGCTACGCCTGGGACGAAGGAAGCGGCGCCTCCCTGCAAAAAATCATCGCCGTTGCCGATGCGAAAATGTACGAAGAGAAAAAAGCCTATTACAAAGAACGAAGGTGTTCCCGCGATTAAAAACCGGGGCTATCGCATACAATGGTGCGGCGGCCCCGGTTTTTTGCCGATTGCGTCTTTGATCATATCGGGGAAAATTTCCGCCGCATCGCCCTTGGCGCCGGTTTGGCTCACGCGGGGTCGAGGGAAAGGCGCGGGCGGCGGTGCTATAATTTCTGACAGCACCAGCCGCGCCGCATTACTGGGCGTTCTTTTCGCCGATTCAGATTGACATTTCAGGGATCTTTATATATGATATAAATAACAGAAATGTTTTTTTATGAATAAGAAAACGAGCGGAGTTTTAAATTTATGCTGGGGGGCTGTTTTCAATGGCGGTAAAGGTAGCAATCAACGGGTTCGGACGGATCGGGCGACTGGCGTTTCGGCACATGTTCGGCACGCCGGGGTTTGAGATCGCGGCGATTAACGATCTGGCGCAGCCGAAAATGTTGGCGCACCTTTTGAAGTATGATTCCACGCAGGGAAAGTATAATCATGACATTACTTACGACGAAAAGGATATTTTTGTCGACGGCCAGCGGGTGCGGAAATTCGCTGAACCGGACGCGGCGAACATTCCGTGGGGAGAGGTTGGGGTCGACGTCGTGCTCGAATGTACGGGCTTTTATACGTCGAAGGAGAAGTCCCAGAAGCATATCCAGGCGGGCGCGAAGAAGGTCATCATTTCCGCGCCGGCTGGGAATGATTTGCCGACGATCGTCTACAATGTCAATCATCAGACGTTGAAGGCGTCGGACACGATCATTTCGGCGGCGTCCTGTACGACGAACTGCCTGGCGCCGATGGCGGACGCCCTGAATAAGCTGGCGCCGATCGAGAGCGGCATCATGACGACGATCCACGCATACACCGGCGACCAGATGACACTGGACGGCCCGCAGCGAAAAGGCGATTTGCGCCGGTCGCGGGCGGCGGCGATCAATATCGTGCCTAATTCTACGGGTGCGGCGAAGGCCATCGGCCTCGTTATCCCCGAGCTCAAAGGCAAGCTTATCGGCGCGGCGCAGCGCGTTCCGACGCCGACCGGCTCGACGACGATTCTCATTGCGGTCGTCAAGGGCAAGGTTACCGTCGAGGAAATCAACGCGGCGATGAAGAAGGCGGCAAATGAATCCTTCGGCTACAACGAGGAGGAGATTGTTTCCACGGACATCATAGGCATGGAGTACGGGTCGCTTTTCGACGCGACGCAGACGATGGTCAATCCGGTTTCCGAAGATCTGACGCAGGTGCAGGTCGTTTCCTGGTACGATAACGAAAACAGCTATACCAGCCAGATGTGCCGCACGATAAAATATCTGGCGTCCCTGAAATAAAAACGATAGACGTGAGATCTTGACAGAGGTCCGGCCAGCGCGAGGGCCGGGCCTCTTTTCCGAGAAAAGAGAAAAGCGGCGGGGATATTTACTTATAGTTTGCGAGTCAGAGCTATAAAGCGGAGGGATGAACATGAGCAAAAAAACGTTGGAAGATATTGATGTCAAGGGGAAGAAAGTATTTGTGCGCGCCGATTTTAACGTCCCCCTCGACGATCAGCAGCGAATTACGGACGATAAGCGTATCCGGGCGACGCTGCCGACAATCGAGTACCTTCTTTCGCACGGGGCGGCGGTCATTCTCGCTAGTCATCTGGGGCGTCCCAAGGGAACGGTAAAAGAGGAGATGTCATTGCGTCCGGTGGCGGCGCGATTAACGGAGCTTCTCAAAAAGCCGGTGGTGTTTGTCGAGGACTGCGTGGGCGAGAAGGCGGAAAAAGCGGCGGCAAAACTCCAGCCGGGCGAGGTTCTGCTCCTCGAAAATCTCCGTTTTCATCCCGGGGAAGAGAAAAACGATCCCGCTTTCGCCCGAGGGCTCGCGGCGCTGGCGGATGTCGTCGTCGACGACGCTTTTGGCTGCGCGCACCGCGGGCATGCTTCCAACGCCGGTATTGCCAAATATTTGGAGACGGTAGCAGGGTATCTCATTGAGAAGGAGATCGCTTTCATCGGTAAAGCGCTGGAAACACCGGAACGTCCCTTCGTCGCTATTTTGGGCGGGGCGAAGGTGTCGGAAAAAATCAACGTCATCGACAATCTGATCGATCGGGCGGATACTCTGATCATCGGCGGCGGCATGGCGAATACGTTCCTTGCGGCGCAGGGGCTTAACGTTGGAACCTCGCTGACAGAGCCGGATAAATACGATTTGGCGCGAAAACTCTACGCGAAGGCGCACGCCCATGGCGTGAAAGTCTTTTTGCCGGTGGACGTTGTCGTGGCCGATGATTTCCGCGCGGACGCCAACCATAAGACGCTGAAGGTCGATCAGATCGAAAACGGCTGGCAGGCGCTTGACGCCGGGCCAAAGACGCGGGAACAGTACGCACAGGCGCTTAAGGGGGCAAAAACGATCGTCTGGAACGGGCCGATGGGCGTGTTTGAGTTTGACGCTTTTGCGGCCGGCACCGAAGCCATGGCGAAGGCCGTGGCAGCGGCGACGGAGGCGGGAGCGCTGAGCGTCGTCGGCGGTGGCGACTCCATCGCGGCGTTAAAAAAGACGGGGCTTTCCGATAAAATCAGCCACATCTCAACGGGCGGCGGGGCGACGCTGGAGTATCTCGAAGGGAAAGACCTGCCGGGACTGGCGGTCATCGCGGAGAAGTGAACGCGAGGCGGCATTTGCGGCAGGAGAGGAGAAAATATCATGCGTAAACCGATCATAGCGGGCAACTGGAAGATGAATAATACCGTGACGGAAGCGATGCAGCTCATGAAAGGCTTGATTCCGCTGATCAAAGGCGTCCGGCATACCGAGATCGTCGTCTGCCCGCCCGCGACGGCGCTGGCAGTCGTCGCCAGCGCCGTACACGGCAAAAATATCGCCGTTGGGGCGCAGAATGTGCATTGGGAAAAAAGCGGCGCCTTTACCGGGGAAATTGCCCCGGCGATGCTCAGAGAATTAGGGGTACGCTACGTTATCGTCGGTCATTCCGAGCGCCGCCAGTATTTCGGCGAAACGGACGCGAGCGTCAACAAGAGAGCCAGAGCCGCTCTGACGGCGGGGCTTACGCCGATTATCTGCGTCGGTGAAGCGCTGGCGACACGGGAAAAGGGGACGTATAAGCGGTTCGTAGCGCGACAGGTACGGTTGGCGCTCGAAGGCATGACGTCGGGCCAGATCGCGCGTGCCGTCATCGCTTACGAGCCGGTCTGGGCGATCGGCACGGGAAAGACAGCGACGTTTGAGGAAGCGGAGGAGGTCTGCGCTCATATTCGGCAGACCGTCGCAAAGCTCGCCGGACAAGCGGCAGCCGATACGCTGCGCATTCTGTACGGCGGGAGCGTGAAGCCGGAAACAATTGTCGGCCTTATGGAAAAACCGAACGTTGACGGGGCCTTGGTCGGGGGCGCGGCGCTCAAAGCGAAGGACTTTGGCGCGATTGTCCGGTATAAAGCAGGGTGATGGCTACTCCCTGAGGCGAGACGGGATAAGGTGAAAAGAGTATGTGTCGGCGCTGTTCGATCGGGATGGCGGGGTGTTTTTCAGTGAGGAGTGCAGACTATGGCTACGCTTAAATCAGCGCCAATTATGCTGATCATTATGGATGGCTGGGGAAACGGCGACCCCGGGGCGGAGGATAACGCCGTCGCGATCGGGCGCACCCCGGTCATCGACGATCTTATGGCCCGTTATCCTGTGACGGCTCTGGCCTGCTCGGGAGAGGCGGTAGGGCTTCCCGACGGGCAGATGGGAAACTCTGAGGTCGGCCACACGAATATCGGCGCAGGGCGGGTTGTCTATCAGGAATTGACCCGCATTACCCGGGCGATTCGCGACGGGTCGTTTTTTGCGAACGAGGCATTGGGCGAGGTGATCGCTGAGGCAAAGCGCCGAGGGGGCGCGCTCCACCTGATGGGGCTGGTTTCGCCGGGGGGCGTTCACAGTCACTCGGCGCACCTTTACGCGCTGCTGGAGATGGCAAAGCGCGCGGGCGTTGAGAAAGTATGGGTTCACGCCTTCCTCGACGGGCGCGACGTGCCGCCGTCGAGCGCTGACGGCTATATCCGGGAATTGGAAGAAAAAATTCGCGAACTTGGTGTAGGGCGTATCGCTACGGTATCGGGCCGCTTTTACGCGATGGATCGCGATAAGCGCTGGGAGCGCGTAGCCAAGGCCTACGAAGCGATTGCTCGGGGAAAAGGCGTGGCGGCGCAGACAGCGGGCGAGGCCATCGCCGCGTCTTATGCGGCGGGAGTAACGGACGAATTTCTCGTTCCGGCGGTCATTGCCGGATATTCGGGCATGAAGCGTGAGGACAGCGTCATTTTCTTTAATTTCCGCCCCGATCGGGCGCGAGAGTTGACGCACGCCTTTACCGACGATGTTTTTGAAGGCTTTCCGCGCGATGAAGATTTGCGTCCCGTCTACGCGACAATGACGCAGTACGAAGCGGGGCTGAACGTCCGTATCGCTTACCCGCCGCAGACGCTCGCCCAAACCATGGGGGAGATCATCGAAGCGCGCGGCCTGACGCAGCTCCGTATCGCGGAGACGGAGAAGTACGCGCATGTGACGTTTTTCTTTAACGGCGGGCTGGAAACGCCGTATTCGAGAGAAGATCGTATTCTGGTTCCGTCACCGAAGGTGGCGACCTACGATCTGCAGCCGGAGATGAGCGCTCTGCTCGTGACGGATAAGGTTGTCGCTGCCATTGAGAGCGGGAAATATGATTTTATCATCTTAAATTACGCGAATGGCGACATGGTGGGGCAT
>CAJPUA010000054.1 GCA_905373705.1 uncultured Schwartzia sp.
ATGTAGTCCTTGAGCGTCCAGCGAAGCTCTGCCAATTCGCGGCATTTTCGCGAACGGATCGAAGCCTTTTTTCTTCTGCACCTCGTAGGCTGACTTTAGGCGGCTATCTGGATAAATATCTTTCAAGACCTCCGTCAGCCGCGCGTTCCCCCTTGCCGCTAATTTCTCGACGTGCTGCGCCATCTGGTACTTTAGCGCTTCCAGCCGGTCAATATGCACCCGGGCAGAAGCGTTTTTTAGCCGCTGGATATACGTCCCGGAAAGCGCGTTCTTTTCGCCGTACTTGATGTAGTCCTTGAGCGTCCAGCGAAGCTCTGCCAATTCGCGGCCATCGAGCATTCGTCTGGCGTCGGCAAGGCTCATTTTGTTCTCTGCGGCGAATCTGGCGAACCAACGCGCGATGTCGTCATTGATGTCCTGCGCGGCTTGGCGATACATGCGCACCATTTCAGCGCTCAGGGCGTCAGCCTTCTTCATCTCCGCCGCTAAGAGCTGTTCAAAGCGCTCTGCCCAGTATGCGTTATGCTCCATGCTCCTCACCTACCGGATATGCGCCCTGCATTTCTGCCGCTTCCTCCTCGCGCTCTTTTTTGAGCCGTTCCAATTCCGCCTTGGTGTCTTTCGTCCACGGATGGTTCGCGACGATCGTCTCCCGGCTGATAACTCCGGCGGAATCCCGGCAATCGGCAATCGCCTCCGCCTCGTTGATCAGAATGTCGCGATTAAAGACAAACTCCACGTCGCTGCTCTCGACATTTTTCAGCCGCAGCGCGACGACGACGAACCACATCAACCGCTCCATCGCCGCCTGAAATTCAAGCTCCATGTCATTGGCGTCAAGATCAACGTCCGAGTACATCGATTGGATGTTCATCTGATTCGGGTTGTTCGATAGCCTGTCGTCCTTCGCGTCAAACCCGCAGCCGTTCTCGATGATGGCCCTCTTTAAGAGCCGCAGGACAAGCTCAAAGTTCTGTGCATTGACCTCGACCGTCAAGGTATCTACCCCGCCCTTGCCGCTCTCCGTATCCCGCACCTTAACGGCTCCGTAAGCCGCCAGATTGCGGCGAAACCCGCCTAAATCCTCCCCATCGTAATTATGAATGACAAGGATCGTCGTCCGTGGATCTTCCTGCATATTGTCAGCAAACGTCGAAAGAAGCGTATTAAGCGCGTCCTGCAAGGACTTGACGCGGCTAATGAGCGGGCGCTCCTCGCTGTTCGCCCGAAAGACAATGAGCGGGATTTTCTCCCAGTTCATCGGCGCGCCGTTCACCTCTAAATACGCCGCGTCCTCCGCCTCCACATCGGGCAGGAGCTTACCAGAATCGAAGGTAAGATACCGAATCCCTTCTTTTGTGAAATACTGCGCCTTGACGCTTTCTTTCAGCGTGTGCCCCTCGTAATATTGCACCGTGTAGACCCGCAGAAAAGCCGCCAACTCTTCGTGCATATCATCCGCCCAGAACGGAAGAATCTCCTCGGGATTAAATCGGCGAAAGCGCAGCTCATTCTCCGCAAAATAAGGATAAAGATACCCGACGCCAGCGTTTAAGCAATCCTCGCCGACGGTTTTCAGCGTCCGACGGAAGCGTTGGTTAAATACAGGTTTTAGTAGCTCCCCGAAGCCCTTGTTCTCCGTCTTGACTTCAAAAGGTTTCGCCAGCAGGTAGGCCGCCTTTTGATTGACAAGTTTGCCATATTGATTGTCGATGATGATGTTATTCGGCAGATTGCGGACGGTTGTCACTTTCCCGCCTTCGCCGATGGCCCGGCGCGTCTTAAGCTGTATGTCATGGTCTCCGGCGGCATAGGCTTTCCCCATTAACATAGCTCGCCGCTTATCTGATGTCATCCATGCCTTAAGCTCCGCCTCCAAAAACTCCATTTCACTCATCGATGACTGCGCCCCACGCCGTATAATAAACCGTATAACGTCCATAAAAGACATAGCCTCACCTCCTCACTCAAAACTGTATAGATCGCCCGCGCCGATCTTCTCGGCGATACCGGTTGTAGCGTCTGGTGCGTCGTCGTGCTTGTTCTTCCCCTCGCGCTGGTACCGCGTCATGGCATCGTAGTATTCCGGCCAGCGGTCGCGCCAGTTGGTCGGGAAATAGATATGCTCCATCACCCACGTCGCATTGGAGAGAATCCGCGCCGCTTTGTTCTTCGACTGATGGAACGGGCGAATGATTGTTTTATTGCTCCCATAAGTCTCCCGCAGGTGCCGCTCAACCGATCGCGCAAAGCCGCGCCCGCCGGAGTTGGATTCAATGTCCGCGATATTGACGCCATTCTCATGCAGCATTCGCGCCGTCTGCGGCTCTGTCTCCTCCATCGGGGCTTTCGTGTAGAGCACGTCGAGTATATAGGCCTCTTTTGCGTACACACCGTACACAATGGCGCAGAGATAATCTTCGCCCGTGTCCGCCGTGTCTGTATACGCTTTAATTTCAGTAAAGAGCTGCTGTCCGCTATCGTCCCGGGGAATGTCATCGTATGTCTTAAACGAGCTGTAGAGCCTTCCCTTGATGTCGATCGGCTCCTGCTGATAGTTTGCGCTAGCGATATCCGCGCCCATTGCCCGCACCTTGTCATCGTATGATTTACGCGACAATATTTCATCACAGAGCATTGTTCCGTCGTCTTGCAGCGCTTTCATTGAGATGTGGCACAGGCGCCGATCCGCGAAATGCTCAAGCACCTTGCCTGCAAGATCGTCACTCGCCCAGCGAGTCATGATGACAATGATCTTGCCGTCCTCCTCGAGGCGCGAGAGCATGGTATTCGTGAACCAATCCCAATGCTTCTCCTTGACCGTCTCGTTGTAGGCCTCTTCGGCGTTCTTGATGAGGTCGTCGATAATCATGAGCGAGCACCCGAAGCCCGTCGCCGTGCCCGTCGGTGACGTTGCGAGATAGCTGTTGTAACCGCCCGCAAGGCTCCACAGATTCATAGCCGCGTCACCCGCCCTGATCGTGACCCCGGGAAAGATGTCGCTGTAGACGATGCGCTCTGCATCCGCCTTAATCTCTTGAATGCTGTTGCGGACGTTCTTGGAGAATACTGTTGACAGCGTTTCGTTATACGAGCCGGTCATGATCTTCTCTCGCGGATTCTTGCCGAGGATCCACTCGACGAAAAGCCCTGCCGTGCGGCTCTTTCCGTGGCGCGGCGGCTCGTTGATGACAAGCACCTCATCTTCGCCCTCATAGAAGGCCTGCAAGGCGTCACAGAGCTCGCGGAGATATGTGCGTTCGGGCTTGTAGAAGTCCGATGCCCGCAGACAGCAATAAAAAAAGAACTCGCGCCGCGCAAGCTCTAACTTCGCATAATACTTGATGTTATCCACCGTCAATCAACTTCCGAAGCTCATCAGTCGTAAGATCAGCGAACAGGTTTTTGTCTACTTGGTCTTTCAACGTGTCCACCGCCTTCTCTTTCAGCTTCAGCTCGCGCTCCTTTATCCGCACGTCCGCACTTTCGCCGATTGTGTCTAAAAGCAACTTCATCATCTGGCTGTTCCCGCCGCACGCCGCGCGAACAATACTGCCCAAAATGGCGTCACTGACCAATAGCCCACGGTCTTTGACCTTGGCCGCCTTCATGATCCCGTTTCGTAAATCCGGCGGCAAATCACCCAGCGTCATCATGACGGCCTCTTTAAGCGCAAACCGAAGCGCTTTCTTCTGCCGCCGTGCTTTACCACTCGCAATGCCGCCTTTTTTGCCGTTTTCTCGGGCTTCGCTCGGGCTTCGTTTAGCCGCTGATTTCAAATTTTTCTCGTTCGCCATGTCACATGCTCACCACCGTCCTTGCTTTCTCACGCGTACAAAAGGGACATCACGTGGATGATGTCCCTTTCTTTTTCCAGTTTATACTATATCACAGGTCGGGATGTCTTTTTATGTCTTTTTTATCTTTCTTGAAAAATTTTCAGCGCTCTCCTATGAATCTTTTGCACGTAATAATAATCGTATCCCATATCAACTGCAACCTGTTCCCACGACTGCCCCTGCAAATATCGGCGCGTCAGCACCTCCCGGTATCGTCCGTCGGCAATCTGACCAATCAGTGCCTTTGCTTCCTTGCGCAGCGCAATCAGCTTATCCCACTGCGCATTGAGTCGCTCCATGTAACCCTCAATCGCGGCGATCGCATCCGATAGGTCACCGATCTTGCCCCCGGTGACCTTATCCCCATCGTACTGAATCGCTTTTAAATGCAAGATATCCGCCTTTGCCTGCTCGTACTCCTGCTCCAGACGTTTCAGATCGCGCTCAGCGTCACGAACACGCCAAAGATATTCTTTCGCCGTCATATACGTTCTCCCTTCCCTCACGCTCTCGATAACTTTGCAGACCGTGCAGCTACAAACTTTCCGTAGCTCATCTCGGCTTCGCTGGCAGCCGCCACCACTGCATCTAAATTCGCTCCTTTCTCTTTTTTGGCGATGACCTTTTTCGCATCTTTCTTCTTTGCTTTCTGCTGTTCATAGTATCCCCTTGCTGCTCTCTTTTGCGCCGCCTTTCGGCATTCAAGTGAACAATATCTTGTTCTGCTAGAAATCGAAACAAACGCCTTCCCGCATTCTGTGCAGACTCTCGCTTGTTTCGATTTTTTCTCTGCCGCAGCTATTTTTCTTTTACGCTGCACCGGTTTTTCTTCACCCGCGCTTTTATTCTCTCCTGTACCTACCTGTGACACCCGTTCCATCGCCCGCGCCATCATGCACCGCATAGACGCATTGATAATGTGATTGTCGCTCCGATCCCCTGCCATCCACATCGACAAATGCCGCAATGCCCGCACCACATGCTCCGTCGCCGGAATATCGCGCCACGTCTCGCCCGGATGTTTTTCCGCCCCAGCAGTTAACCCCGTCGCCACCTCATCCAGCCACCGAAAATCGAGGTAGCGGTACTCGTTTTTCTCCGCGCTCTGCGGATACATCTGCTCTGCCATTGCGCCGTCCTCCTACGTTTTGTAAATTGTTGTGTCCCGCTGTTGACTCAATACCGCGCCGGTACGTTCCGCAGTAAAGAGAATCGGAGTCTGCCGCGCCGCCCGCAAAGGCGCATACAGCCGTATTTCGTTTCCGCGCTGAACGAAATACCCGATAATATCCGCAAACTGCCTGACGGCTACGCGGGCTCTTGGGGGTTCGTCATGTGTGGGGTTGCTCATGACGCCCATAACCTTATAGCGCACGTGTAGCTGCGGCATTATCATCTCGATGGTCAATCCCATCGATTCGTAGGTCATCTGCACCGATAGCGCATCTTTACCCTTGACGAACATAGTCAAAATCCCCTTAAGAACCGTATGCAGCTTCGCAAGTTCCAACGCGCAGATGGTAACACAAACAGCGCTATCATCAACCGGCGGAATCACTTTGTCAAACGCAGGCATCGGCTCCTCAATCTCCACTCCGGTCACAAAGTCATAAGATCCCCGCTTGCCGAAATCCCCATCAAACCAGGCCATCCTATGCGCACAAGCGGCGTATACCCTCCCGTCCGCATAATGCAGGGCGTGAAACCTCTCGTTGTCACTTTTCAAATCCAGAAACTTCTTCGCATGTTTCATGAAAATCAGCATTTCCCTTCTCCTCCTTGCGCCTTATACCGTTCTATTCTTGCCTTCACCGCTTCCAACATGTTGTCTTGGCCGGCAGCCTTGCCCTCTAACGCCCGCATTACATCTTCATCGATCGTTCCCTTTGCAACCAGGTGATGCAGCACCACGGGCTCGGTCTGTCCTGGACGATGCAGGCGCTTATTTGTCTGCTGATACGCCTCCAAGCTCCATGTGAGCCCATACCACACGACGATATGACCGCCATGCTGAAGATTAAGGCCATGGCCAGCGCTCTGCGGATGCACCAAAAGGAGCGGTATCTGTCCAGCGTTCCAAGCGCGAATGTCATCAGCCGTTTTGAGTTCCCGCGCTTTTGGATATCGCCGCCGCAGTGTCTCAAGATCATGGCGGTAGCTGTAGATCACCATGACGCTTTTCCCCTCGTTACAAGCAATGATCTCGTCCAGTGCATCAAGCTTCGCCTCGTGGATTCGTACGACGTCGCCTTCCGTGTCATAGACAGCCCCGTTCGCCATCTGCAGTAGCTTGTTTGTCAGTGCCGCAGCAGATACGGCAGTGATGTCCGTGCCCCCGATGCTCAGCACAAGCTCCTTCTCCATTTCGCGGTATCGCTTCAGCGCCTCATCCGGCAGCTGCACCTTCACGACGTTCTGCATCAGCGGCGGCAGGGTCAGATAGTCTTCGCTTTTCATGCTTACGCAGATATCGCCGATTTTGCGGAATATCTCTTTATCAGCACCAGGACGCAGATCGTAGCTGTATACGACATAGCCGCTCCGTTGTCCGGGGCGAAAATACCGCTCCCGATATGCTGTCAACGTCCTGCCGAGACGCTCACCGCGATCCAGCAAATAAAACTGGCTCCAAAGATCCATCAGGCCGTTGGGGGCAGGCGTTCCGGTCAAAAGCACGACACGCTTAATCAGTGGACGCACCTTTCGTAACGCCCGGAAACGCTGCGACGCCGGATTTTTGAAGCTGCTCGATTCATCGATCACCACCATGTCAAACGGCCATTTATCGCGGTAATACTCGACAAGCCACTTAACGACATCACGGTTGACGATGTAGATATCCGCCTGCGCTCGAAGCGCTGCCGCCCGGGTTTCCTGGTCACCAACAG
>CAJPUA010000055.1 GCA_905373705.1 uncultured Schwartzia sp.
GGCGGGAGAGGCGGGAGTGCCGTTTTTCTCCATCAGCGGCTCCGATTTTGTGGAAATGTTCGTAGGCGTCGGCGCGTCGCGGGTGCGCGATCTTTTCGATCAGGCGAAAAAGAATGCCCCCTGCATTGTGTTTATTGACGAGATCGATGCTGTCGGTCGTCAGCGCGGCGCGGGGGTCGGCGGCGGACACGACGAGCGGGAGCAGACGCTTAATCAGCTTCTGGTCGAGATGGATGGGTTTGCCGCCAATGAAGGCATCATCATTATTGCGGCTACGAATCGGCCGGATATTCTTGATCCGGCACTGCTCCGCCCGGGGCGCTTTGACCGGCAGATTGTGGTGGATAAACCGGACGTCCGGGGACGATTGGCGATTCTTAAAGTCCATACGAAGGGCAAACCGGTAGATAAAGACGTCGATCTCGATATTCTGGCGCGTCGGACGCCGGGCTTTACCGGCGCCGATCTCAGTAATCTCGTCAACGAGGCGGCGCTTCTCTCGGCGCGGAAAAATAAGAAGACCATTACGATGGCGGCGCTGGAGGAGTCGATTGAGCGCGTCATGGCGGGGCCGGAGCGTAAATCGCGCCTCATCAGCGATAAAGAAAAACGGCTTACGGCTTATCATGAAGGCGGCCATACGCTTGTCGGCATGCTTTTGCCAAATGCCGATCCCGTGCATAAAGTCACGATAATACCGCGCGGTCGGGCCGGCGGGTATACGCTGATGCTGCCAAAGGAGGATCGTTCCTATGAAACGCGGAGCGAGCTGATGGATCAGCTAAAGACACTTCTGGCAGGACGGGTAGCGGAGGAAGTCGTCTTGAAAGAGATCAGCACCGGGGCGCAGAGCGATATTCAGCGGGCTTCCCGGGTCGTTCGCAGTATGATCACGCAGTACGGCATGAGCGACGTCCTGGGGCCGATTTCTTTCGGCGAAGGGGAAGGACATCAGGTCTTTCTCGGGCGGGACTTTAACCAGCAGCGTAATTATTCGGAAGAGGTTGCCAGCGAGATTGATAAGGAAGTTCGTAAGTATATTGAGGAAGCTTATGAAGCGTGCCGTAAAATCATTACTGATAATATTGACAAACTTCATCTTATCGCGCAGGCGCTTATCGAGCGAGAGACGCTTGACGCTGAGCAGTTGGAGGAGCTGATGACGAAGGGCGTCATTACGGAGCGTGAAGAGAAGCCGGAGAACGACGATCAAAATAACGAGCCGCCGCTTACGCCCATTCCCCTGGAGCCGTTGATTGATGCGCCGTCCGAGTCTGCGCCGGATACTGTGCCGGAGCCGGAAAGCGCGCCGGTGGGAACGCCGGAACCAAAGTTCAACATTACGCACCATACGCATCCCTGAAAATAATGAAAGAACGGGCTGTCCATAAGGACAGCCCGTTTTTGGCATAAGATGATATACGTTTCAAAGAAGGCGATCATATTTGGTGACGGTAAAGACGGAAGGCGTTGATAAGGAGGATAAAAAGACCGGGGAGCGAAGCCACAGCACTCAACGCCGGAGAGAACAACGGACCGCCGAAGGCATATAGGATTCCCGTTGCCGCTGGAAGCGTCAGTAAGGGGCCGGCAAACGTCCAGATGTAATTCTGCCGGATAAAGGTCATCGCACGGCGGCTGAGATTCAGTCCGCGGGGCAGAAGCGACATCTCCGGCTGGGAAAGGAGAAATCCCGCCGCGAATTTTTCGGCGGCGTCATTTGCCAGCGCGACTGTAAGATCGGCCTGCTGCGCCATGCCTTTTTCGGTGGTGCGGTCAAACAGGGCGACGGTAAGACCATGCGCTTGCAGAAGCTGTATTTCCTTAGCCTTTGCCGGGGCGGAGAGATCGGCGTGAACTTCACCGATGGAGAGTTCCCGGGCGAAGGTTTTAGCGGTGCGCAGGCTGTCGCCGGTCAAAAGGATCGTGCGAACGCCCAGCGCGTCAAGCTCTTTCAACATGGCGGGAATGTCCGGACGCACCTCGTCTTCAAAGGCGATCAATCCTTTGGCGCTGTTTCCGCTGCTGATAAAAAGAACGGTTTTGCCACGCTCTTCCAGCTGATCGGATTTAGTGAGCAGAGTGGCGCTGATATAAATATTCTCTTCTTCCAGCCAATGGCGCTTTCCCACTCGGACGGCGGAGCCGTTGATCAGGGTTTCCATACCGGCGCCGGGAATTTCGTTGGATGCGGCCAGTCGCTGAAGGCGGGCGCGGATTTTAATGGCGTAGTCGGCGATAGTCTCCGCCAGCGGGTGATAGGACTTGGCTTCGGCGGACGCGGCCAGGCCGATAAGGGTATCGTCGGTCAGCCCTTCCCCCGCGATGTCGGTGATTTGCGGCTTGCCCCGCGTGATGAGCCCGGTTTTTCCGAGGACGACGGCGCTTACCTCAGAGGCCGTTTCCATGGCTTTCCTATCACGAATAATAAGACCGCTTTGCCGTGCCTGGCGCATAGCGCAGGAGAGGACGAGAGGTTCGGTCAGGCCTAAAGTCAGAGGGCAGGCGGCGATAAGGACGGTGAAAAAAACCGTGACGCCGACGGCGGAAGAGTCGAGCATTGTCCAGATAAGCCCGGTGGCAAAAGCCAAAATAAAGGCAAGAAGGGCGATGTGACCGGTGACTGTCGCGCTGGAACGTGGAGAAACAAAGGTTTTTTCCTCCGCTTCGGGCAGGGCGCCAAGTTTCGCGAGTTCGCTCAGGCGGTTAAAGCGGCTTTGGGCGAGAAGCATTGTCCCCCCCGCGGCAAAGGTGACAGCGATCGCGAGGGGCAGAAAATAGGTAGCCGGTCCCTGTACGACCAGCTCGGGGTCGGTCAGGAGAAGCGCTGCGACACTGTAAAGGAAAGCAGCCGACGTACTGGAGGCGATAAGGCTGTCGGTATCCGGCGCTCCCCGAAAGAAGCGAGAGAAACCGCGCCGATAAAGGGAGAAATTGATGAGCATGACGAGCAAGGTGAAGAGCGCGTTGGCAGCAATTACGGGGCGCGCCGCCAGAGCGGGGGGAAGATGTGAGAGTAGCGCGGCGTAAGAAGGGCTGAGCGGAAAAAACGACAGCAAAAAAACGCCGCCTGAGAGTAAGGTGAGAAGGAGCGAGAGAAGAAATACCCCCGAAGAAAGACGCGCTTTATGGCGAGCCGCGGAGAAGTAGGCGGGCGTGCCGCTCTTTACCGGCGTCACGTTCGTCGGTGTCGTATCGCTGTTTGCGGCTGACGGCGCAGGAATTGTATCGCTCTCCGGCGACGACTGGGGGAAAAGCGGATCGTCGGCCGTTGGTCGTTCTTTATCAGGCATGTCACATACCTCCTCGGTAGCGAAAGGGCGCGCTGGCGCTAAGCACGAAATGCCGAACGTCAGCTTTTATTCTCTCATTATGAACTCTTGACAGGCGGCTTGTCAATCCATCTGCCGCCCGGCGTTTTAGAAAATCTTCGCGGCTTCGCCGAATCGACGCTTTATTAAATTTGGCGAGAAATTTTGTCAATTTATAAAAAAATCGTGTATAATAAAAAAGCGTTTTGGTCGCGTTGCTCCTGTTTTTCACCGCTGCCTGGGCGGCGAGCACGGTTTGCGGCGGGATATATTATTTTTTATAAGGAGAAGCAGCGAGCGCGCTGGATGACAGAGCTTTTTACAGGCCGCCGCGCCGATGAAAAAATCCGCGGGAGAGGGGGCGTGTCGGTGGAATTTGATTGCTGGACAGGGCTGCAAATTGAAAATAAATATTTTACGATCGTAGAAAAAATTAATTATAAGGAAAAAAATTCCAATGATCGCTGGACGGAGTACGGGCTTGTCGCTGATCCGGGGAAAGAGCGCTGGTGGCTGAGCGTCATGGACGGCGGGCTTCATTGTACGCTGTCGCGCTCCGTTTCCCGGGTGACGCCGCCGAAAGGCTATCATCTGCACGAAAAGGGCGTGGAAGTTATCAAGGGCGTCTGGGGTGACAGCGAGGCCTCCGTGGGGGAAGAAGCGAGTTACTACGAGTACGAGAGCGCGGATGGGAACGATACTTTTTTCCTTGAAGTATGGGCTGGCGAAAAGCGCGGCGCGGCGGGCCGGCATATCGATAAAGCGGCGATCCGGCCGCACGATACGGCGGCTTCTCTCGCCCGGGCGCAGGAACTAAAGCGGCTGCATCGGAAAAAGCGCCTGTGGCGGTACGGGATAGGCGCCCTGTGGATAGCGGTGTGCCTGTTTGTCGTTACCTGGCTCGAAGGGGATTTTTCCTGGCATGGGGTCCGACGCTTCGTAAATTTGCCGTATACAATGGAAGAGCGGCTCTCCGACGCGCCCTACTATACGCGGGTAAAGACGACGGACGAGGGAAGCGTTCGCAGCTACGAAACGTCTTTGGATTTTGGCGCGGTTACTCTGGATCTCATCGAGGCCGTCGACGGCTGGACGAAAGATATACGGCAGGACATCCGGGGAGAGGAACGGCGCGTTATTATCTCCACGGCGGAGGAAATTTGCGCGGTTACCCAAACGCCCGAAAGAAAGACACAGATCCGGATCGGTTCGGCAAGAACGTCGGCTTCGGCGATCATAGAGGGCGGTGCTGAGCCGGCGTCGGAGGAGGAACGTTTGGCCGGACCGGCCGTTTCCACTACGGAACAAGACCTTACAGGCACCGATACTTTAAAGCGTTACGCCTCGCTGGTGCGCAGCGCGAATACCAGGGGCCGTACGGCCGTAGTTTTAGAGAAAAACAGGAGGTAAATGTATGTTCGATCTAAATGCTCTTATGATTACCGCATTTTACGCCTTCTTTGGCATTTTCTTAATGCTCGCCGCGAATCGGATTATTGATTTCTTTATTCCCGGCGATTTCGGAGCGGAGATCAAGCGAGGGAACCGTGCCGTCGCCTGGCTCTGCGCCGGTTCGTTTATCGGTGTGGGAGAAATTTTGCGCGCCGTCATCCTTTCGCCAAATGTTGCGGGGGCGGAGATGGGCTTTGGCCCCGGCGTCGTGTCCAGTTTTATCTACGCCGCGGCTGGCATTGTGTTCTTTGTGCTGGGATTTTTCCTCGTTAACGGTTATTATCGTAAGTTTTCTCTGCCGGAGGAGATCATGAAGGGCAACACGGCGGCCGGGATTTTAGTCTTTGGCATTTTTGTCGGGCTTGCCCTCGTTATCAGCGGGGCAGTTCATTGAGATGAAGGAGGCGGGGCATGGATAATCCGGGGAGAAAGGCCGCTTATCTGGCGGCCGCGTTTGCTTCCGTGGCTGCCGTCGGCGTTTATGCGTATTGGGAAGATATTTCCTTTGAGATCTGTTCGGCCATTGCGCCGTCGCTGAATAAGGGGGAGCAGCGCCTTTCGGATGATCAGGGGCGACGGTATACTTTGCTCAATAAAGGGGACGGACAGGAAACGGCGCTCTACGACGACCATACGGCCGTCACGTTTCACCGCGACGGGGACGGGAACCTCGTCTGGGAATTTGGCACGGCGAGCCTTTTGTCGGCGATCGCTTCCGGCTATTTCGCTTTCCACGGCTTTGCTCCGCCCGGGGGATATTTGGATCCGGCGACGATGACGTACCGGATCGACGGCAAGCTGCGTCCCTTCGAAAAGGAAAAGGAGGAGGAGCGGCAGTATGCCGCCCGGTACTGGGGAGGGCGCTTTGTTCCAACGTTTAACAGGCGTTATGACTCGGAAAAGAGCAGTAAGATTGTGGGGAAACGATCGGGCTTCGGGCATGCCGGGTTTCGCACGGGAGCTTCATGAGAAAAGCTGAAATTGCATTCTTCGCAAAACTTTTGGCGAATTGCAGGGAGGCCGCAGGGTGAACGAAAAGAACCCCTCCTATATTGACCGGCTGGACGAGAAAATATTTTCCTTTATCCAGTACGGCGACTATGCGGATCGTTATCCGGCGCTCACGGCGCAGGCATTTTCTCCGATGTTTTACGAAGAGCTGCGCTTTGCCGCGAAAGAGTTGTTTCAGATCTTTGCCAAGACGGCGCTGGTCTTTCAAGAAGCGCCGGATGATTTCGCCCGGGCGATGGATATGCCGGACACCTTATTGCCGTATCTCCATATCGCAAACCGATTTCAGCTCCCGACGTGGCTGTCACGCTTTGATTTCGTCCTTGATGAAAGAGGGCGTATCCGCATGGTGGAGCTGAACGCGGATACGCCCTGCTTTATCATTGAGAGCTTTTACGCCAATGGCGTCGCTGCCGAATGGTTCGGGCAGGGCGATCCGAACGCGGGAAGCGAGGAAGAGCTTCGCGCCTTTCTAACGAAGCTTCATGAGGAACTGTGCGCGCCGCTCGTTGATCTTGGGCGGCGCGAGCTTTGCCCCCGTCCGTTCCTTTTCAGTTGCTTTGACGACAGTCCGGAGGATTTCGCCACGACGCGATATCTGATGAAGCTCATGAGCGAAGGTTGTCCGGAAGGCGATATTCGCTTTCAGTCGTTTTACGATCTGGCCATCGATGAAGGTGGGATTCCTCTGCCGGACGGCGCGTACGCCGCCGCTCTCTACCGCCTGCACCC
>CAJPUA010000056.1 GCA_905373705.1 uncultured Schwartzia sp.
CCATGGGGCGCGTCTCGCCGAGCCGGGGGAATTTACGAAGCGGGCGTTTCTTAACGGACGGCTTGATCTTTCGCAGGCGCAGGCGGTCATGGACGTGGTTTCCGCCAAGACGGAGGCTTCCCTGCGCCTCGCCGCGGGGCACCTCTCGGGACGCTTTTCGGGTGAGATCCGCGCGTTTCGCCAGCATATCCTGGAGATGATCGCCCATTTGGAAGCGACGATCGATTTTCCCGAGGATGATCTCGACGAGGTCGTAATGAACGACGTTGAGCTCCAGGTAAAAAATATGATCGCCGGAATCGAGCGGATGCTTGCGACAGCCAGTGCGGGACGCGTCCTTCGGGAGGGTCTGACGACGGCGATCATCGGGCGGCCGAACGTCGGGAAATCAAGCCTTTTAAATGCGCTCCTGCGCGAGGAACGCGCTATTGTTACCGATATTCCGGGAACGACCCGCGATAGTATCGAGGAATACGCCGAGGTCGGCGGCGTGCCGCTGCGGCTTATCGATACGGCGGGAATCCGGGAGAGCGCGGACGGTGTGGAAAAGATCGGCATCGCCCGCGCCCGCGCCGCCGCGGAAAACGCTTCACTGATCCTGGCGCTTTTTGACGGCGCGGCGAAGCTGACGCCGGAGGACGAGGCGATTTTGGCGCTGCTGGCCGAGAAAAAGGACGCGTTTCTCCTCCTGACAAAAGCGGATCAGCCGCCGTTTTTAGAGGAGGAAGAGCTGGCGCAAAAATGCCCGGGGAGAAAAATCCTGCGGCTGTCGTCCAAAACGGGCGCGGGGCTTGACGCGCTGGCGGAGGCGGTGCGATCACGCGTTTACGGCGCGGGCGAACCGCGGGAAGAAAGCGTCTTTGTCGCGACGGAACGGGAGGCGGCGCTCCTTCAAGACGCTGCCGGGCACCTGCGCGCCGTGCAAAAGACGATGGAGGAGGATCTGGGCGCCGATTTTCTGACCATCGATCTTCGCGCCGCCTGGACGTCGCTGGGTAAGATCATCGGCGAAGCGGTGGGCGAGGATATTATCGACGAGATATTCTCTCGGTTCTGCATCGGAAAATGAGCGGGAATACCGGGAAGTTTGGCGGAAAAGTACCGTTTTCGGGAAGGGGAAGAAACATGCGGTTTACCGCGGGAGAATATGATGTAGCGGTGATTGGCGCCGGTCACGCCGGGGTCGAGGCGGCGCTGGCGGCGGCGCGAATCGGCTGCCGAACGCTTTTAGCGACGCTTTCCATGGATAATATCGCCCTCATGCCCTGCAATCCGTCGATCGGCGGCCCGGCAAAGGGCCACTTGGTGCGGGAAGTAGACGCGCTGGGCGGCGAGATGGGAATAAACGCCGATAAGACGGCGATTCAGTTTCGCCGCCTGAATACCGGAAAAGGACCCGCGGTGCAGGCGCTGCGGGCACAGGCGGACAAGAAGCTGTATCAGTTCACGATGAAGGAAATCTGCGAGCGGCAAAAAAATCTTGATGTAAAGCAGCTTCTTATCGAGGATATTCTCATTGAAAACGGCGCGGTGCGGGGCGTCGCCGTTGAAACGGGGGAAGTCTATTACGCTAAAGCGGTCATTTTAGCGACGGGTACGTACCTGCGCGGGCGGGTCATCATTGGAGAGACCGTCTATGACAGCGGCCCCAACGGACAGCGTCCGGCGATGGCGCTAACCGGCTCCTTGCAGAGTGCCGGCGTCCGTCTCATGCGGTTTAAGACGGGAACGCCGGCGCGCGTTGACGCGCGTTCGCTTGATTTTTCACGGATGGAAAAGCAGCCGGGCGACGATGGCGCGCCGAATTTTTCCTTTATGACGGACGCCGGCGCGCGGCTCACGGAGCAGCGTCCCTGCTGGCTGACGTACACCAACGAGGCGACGCACAAAATTTTGCGGGAAAATCTCCATCGCGCCCCCATGGCGAACGGCGTTATCAAGGGGGTTGGGCCGCGCTACTGCCCGTCGATTGAGACGAAGATCGCCCGATTTCCCGATAAGGATCGCCACCAGATTTTTATTGAGCCGGAAGGGCTTCACACCGAGGAAATGTATGTGCAGGGGCTGTCGACGAGTATGCCGGTGGACGTGCAGATCGCCTTTTTACATACGGTGCCGGGACTGGAAAACTGTCGCGTCATGCGCGCCGGGTACGCCATCGAGTACGACTGTATCGATCCCCGTCAGCTTCGCCCGACGCTGGAATTTAAGGAGATCCGCGGCTTTTTTTCCGCGGGGCAGGCGAACGGCACCTCCGGTTACGAGGAGGCGGCAGCCCAGGGGATTATGGCGGGCATTAACGCGGCCATGCTTGTCAAGGGGAAAGAGCCGCTCGTATTAAAGCGCAGCGAGGCATACATCGGCGTCCTTATCGACGATCTGGTGACGAAGGGAACGACGGAGCCGTATCGAATGATGACGTCGCGCGCCGAATATCGCCTCCTTCTGCGGCAGGACAACGCCGACCTTCGCTTGACGGAGTACGGACATCGCGTAGGATTGGCGACAGCAGAGCGCTATGGGCGCTTTCTTAAAAAGAAGCGGGAAATCGAGCGGGCGCTCGCTGTTTTGCGCGAGACGGCGCTGACGCCCAGCCAGGCGATTAATGATGAACTTATCGCCCTCGGTATCGGCGAGATCCGTGTCGTGACGACGCTGTTTGAGCTTTTGCGCCGTCCGGCGGCGAGCTACGCGCTTCTTGCGGAGCGTTTTTCGCTTCCCCCTCTATCCCCGGAAGCGACGCGGGAGGTCGATATCGTAACCGCCTACGACGGCTATATCGAAAAGCAACGGCAGGAAGTTGAGCGCGTCGAGCGGCTGGAAAAACGGCTCTTGCCCGAAGATATCGACTACCAGGCCGTGCCGAGCCTGCGTGATGAAGCGCGGGAAAAGCTCGCCGCGATTCGGCCGCGTTCCGTCGGGCAGGCGAGCCGTATTTCCGGGGTGTCACCGGCGGACGTTTCGGTGCTGCTCGTCTATTTGGAGCGTATCCGCCGCGGCGGATGACGGGAGGACGGACGATGGAGTTTCGGGCGATATTTAGCGAGGCGGCGAAAGAATACGGACTTTCCCTGACAGAAAAACAGCTGGCGCAGTTTTGCCGGTACGAGACGTTGCTTTTAGAAGAAAACGCTAAGATGAATCTTACAGCGATTACCGAGCCGCGCGCCGTCGCGGTTAAGCATTTTATCGATTCGTTAACGGCGTGGCGGAAAGACTGGTTTACCGCCGATATACGACGCGTGATTGACGTCGGCACGGGGGCGGGATTTCCCGGATTGCCGCTTAAGATTATGCATCCGGAAATCGAGCTGACGCTGCTCGATTCTCTCGCCAAAAGGGTGCGCTTTTTGGAAAAAGTCGTCGCGGCGTTGGATCTTTCCGGCGTCGCTTGCCTTCACGTTCGCGGCGAGGACGCAGCGCGGCAGGAGCTGTATCGGGAGCGCTTTGACGCTGCGGTATCGCGCGCCGTGGCGCATCTTTCGATTCTTGCCGAATATACGCTGCCCTTCGTAAGGGAGGGCGGCTTTGTAGCGGCGCTCAAGGGCGCGAAATATCAGGAAGAAATCCAGGAATCAGCGGCGGCTGTCCCACTTCTGGGGGGCGCGCCGCCGGTTATTTTCCTGGAGAAGCTCCCCGGTCTCGACGATCGCCGGGCCGTTCTTTACATTCGAAAAAAAAGCCCCACGCCTAAGCTGTATCCGAGAGCGGCAGGTACGCCGGAAAGAAAGCCGTTGGGGCTTTTACCCGAAAGAAAAAAGATGCGGTAAAAGAAGAAAATGAGAATTTCGTCGCAGGTATGGCGCGTTCAGGAAAATTTTTCCTTTTGACAGGAGATTTTCGCAGAAACGCGAATATCTTTAAATATAGGGAAGGCGGGAAAGAGCAGGAGGCATGGACATGAAACGATACAGGATAACGGCGTATCTGCTGCTTTTAATGGCGGCGCTGTGGGTGTTCCCCGCGCCGAGAGCACTGGCGGCAGACGATGGAGCGGCGGCGGAAGAAACGACGTCCGCCGAGGGGACGGGATCGCTTTCCGCCTATCTGAAAGCAAAAGCGCCGCAGGAAGAGCATGTGCTGACGCCGGAAGAAAAAGCACAGCTTAAAAGGGAAGAGAAGGCGCGTAAGGCCGAGGAAAAACGCGAGGAAAAGGAGCGGAAGGCGCAGGAACGTCGGGAGAAAAAGCATAAAAAGCGGACCAACCAGAAGTATCAGCTCGTCTACGAGGACGATTCCTATGTTTATTACCTCGATATGGAAAATCTTCGCTGGAGGGATATTCCTTACACCGAGGAGAAGATGCTGGATGTTTGGGTTCGGCTGATTCCGGTGGCGGACTCGGCGGCGGCGGAGAAGCTTGAAGATGAGGGCGGCTTCTATATGGGCCATTACTATCTGGAACATTACTATATGCGCAAAAAGACACGGCAGATCCAGTTCCTCGCCGAGCTCGAGGTCACCGGACGCCCGAATAACGATGTGGAAACCGGAAAATATCGCTCTGCCGCCTGGGAAGAGCTGGTGCCGGGGAGCATTGAAGACGCGCTTTATAATCGTATTATGAAAAGGATGAGCAATCCCAAGGAGAAGGCGACTTCAACCTCGCTGACAAGCTTCCTGGAGGACGTCTTTCGTATATCCCTTTAGGCTGGATACGCATCGTTTCAGGTAGTTTAACGTTAGCGAGGAAAGTTCTGAAACGTCGCTTGCCGTTGGCACAATAGGGCCTGGGAGTTTTGCTGTTTGTTGTTGTCGCTGCAACGAATAAAAATGCCCGCTCGCGCGGTTGCTTGGCGCGCGCCGGCATTTTTCTGTGCCGAGAAAATTTACAAGTTATCCACAGAAATAACGAAAAAACCATTTGTTTGTGGATAACTTTGTGGATAACTTTATCAAGGGAAATTTAATGGTGGAAAAGGCGGATATGCGTGAAAGCCATTGCGATCCCATAACGATCGCAGACGGCGATAACGTTATCGTCACGGATGGAGCCGCCGGTCTGCGCGATATAGGAAACACCGCTCTTATGGGCGCGCTCGACGTTGTCGCCGAAGGGGAAAAAGGCGTCGGACCCCAGGGATACGCCGGCGGCGGTTGCCAGCCAGTTCTTTTTTTCTTCGCGGGAAAAAACCGGCGGTCTTTTCGTAAAAACGCGCTGCCAGGCGCCGTCCGCGAGGATATCGTCATATTCGTCGCTCAGGTATACGTCGATCGCGTTGTCGCGGTCAGGGCGTCGCACGGCGTCCTTAAAAGGCAAGCTAAGCGCCGCGGGACTTTGCCGCAGATACCAGCGATCAGCTTTATCTCCGGCGAGGCGGGTGCAATGGACGCGCGACTGCTGTCCCGCGCCGATCCCGATCGCCTGTCCGTCCTTCGCGTAGCAAACGGAATTCGACTGGGTGTATTTTAGGGTTATGAGCGCGATCAGGAGGTCGCGCTGGGCGCTTTCCGGGATGGCCTTGGCCTTCGTCGGCCGCTCCGCCAGGCAGGCCGGCGTGATTTTCGTGTCGTTTCGCTGCTGTTCGAACCAGACGCCGAATACCTGTTTACGCTCCAAATTCTCCGGTTTATAGGCGGGATCCATCTGCAGAACGAGATAGCTTCCGCGCCGCTTGGTTTTAAGAATTTCCAGGGCCGCGGCGGAATAAGAAGGGGCGATAATGCCGTCGGAAACCTCGCGCTGTAAAAAGGAAGCGGTCTGGGCGTCGCATTCGTCGGAAAGCGCGACAAAATCGCCATAGGAAGACATGCGATCCGCTCCGCGCGCCCGAATATAAGCCGTGGCGATCGGTGACAGGTCAATATCTTCGACGAAGTAGACCTTTTGCAATATTTCGGAAAGCGGCACGCTGACCGCGGCACCGGCCGGGCTGACATGCTTGAACGAGGCGGCGGCGGGAAGACCGGTCGCTTCTTTTAGCTCCTCTACCAGCTGCCACGCGTTCAGGGCGTCAAGCAGGTTGATGTAGCCGGGGGCGCCGTTTAGGACCGTAAAAGGCAGTTCCCCGTTTTTCATAAAAACCCGGGCCGTCTTTTGATTCGGATTGCAGCCGTATTTCAAAGTAAGCGCTTCCATCATGGTCGCTCCTTTTTCAGAAAATTTCCTGTCGCGGGATGATTTATAAAAGATTCTTGTTTTCAGGCTATCATCTGCCGCTAAGTTTGTCAAGAAAGCGTCTGTTTTTCTGTAATGCGGCGGGCAATGCGGACGGCGGCTACACCGTCGGGCGCGTAGTAATCGGCGCCGGCTTCGCGGGCGTATTCTTCAGTGACGGCGGCGCCGCCGACAATAATATGAGCGCGGCTTTTGGCGGCGCGAAGCGCATTGACGACCTGATCGATTTCAATCATGGTCGTCGTCATGAGGGCGCTGAGCCGCACGCCGCGGGAGAAACACTGAACACCCTCCG
>CAJPUA010000057.1 GCA_905373705.1 uncultured Schwartzia sp.
GCTCATAGATGTGTGAGCCGTCCCCGCTTTTTATATCGTCTAATTCGCTTCATAAGCCCTCACCCGGAGTCGCAGCCCCCGCGCTTCACAGAGCTCTCGACAGGCCGTGATCTCCGCTGGGTTTTCGACCTGATCAACCACGGTCATTACCACGTCCGGTACATACGCTTTGCAGCGCTGGGCAAAAGCCAGCATCGCCTCGTAGGATCTTTCGCCAAATTGGCTGCGCGTAAGTTCAAGATAACGCGCCGCGTTGGATGCGTTCAAACTGATCGAAATGGTATCAAGGATTCCGCCGGCAAAATCAGCCGCCGTATCCCGCTGATAAATCAGATCAGACAAGCCTGTAGTATTGACCCGTGTCTTGACTGCCGGATGTTCCTGACGCAGCCGGTGAAGAATGGTCACCATATCCGAAAGGCGCATCGTCGGCTCCCCAAAACCGCAAAATACCACTTCATTTATCAGCGGCCAGGGAACGGCCTCCAGTTCTTCCAACACTTCGCTGACCTTCGGTTCCCTCTTAAGCCAGAGGGACGTTTCCGCCGCCATACGCTTCATGCCGCGCAGGCAAAACGTACATGCACAGGGACAGCGGTTCGTTATGTTCAGGTAAATACTGCGCTGTCCCGACGGATAACGCCGTTGGCTTTCCGCCAGATCAATATATTCCCCGCCAGTATCCACCGCATAAACGATCATTCATCTCGCTCCCATTCTCCATTCAGAAAAATTCCGGCCATCCCTACTTTACTCGGCGCAAATACGGACGGGACGACCTATCCGTCTCCGGCAGCGGAGCCGAGGTCATTACGGTTTTTGACGGAACGCTTTTCCAGCCAATATTAAGCAAAATACCGACGGCCCACAGACTGACCGCCAATGAAGAACCGCCGTAGCTAATAAACGGCAGCGGAACGCCGACAACCGGCCCCCAGCCGCCGACCATAAAAAGATTCGCGAGCGCCTGCCCGACGATAAGCACCGTCAAGCCAAACGCCAGATTCTGCCCCAAGGGATCCCGCGCCGCTCTGGCAATGCGGACGCCATAATAAACTAATGAAGCGAACAGTCCAAATACCACGAGCGCGCCAAGAAACCCTGTTTCCTGGCACCAGACGGCAAAAGCGAAATCGGTATGCGCTTCCGGCAGATAGTGATATTTACTAACTCCGACGCCCAGCCCCATTCCAGTAAGACCGCCGGAACCGATTGCCTGCAAGGACTGCACGACCTGATACCCTGTTCCCTGCGGATCCGCCCAAGGATTAAACATGGCAAAGATCCGCGCCAAGCGGTACGGCTGCACCCAGCAGATAATACATCCCGCCAGCGCGCTTAGTCCCACCATCCAAAGTTTTTCCCTTTTCCGCATATTGGAAAAAAGCAACATAATAAGCGGTACGCCGGCTACAATACTCGCCGTCGCACCGTCCGGCTCCCGCTCGATCAAAATCGCCATCGCTCCCAGAAAAAACCATTGTCGATTAAGCAACCGACAGGGCCGTCCGGCACGCACGCAGGAAGCTATATAGGAGGCTTCAATGAACACGGCCACTACCTTGGCAAATTCTGCCGGCTGAAACTGGATTCCTGCCAGCGGGAGCCAGCGCTGAGCGCCATTGATCGTCGTGCCAATAAACAGCACTAAAATCAGCGAAATAAGTATCCCGCCAAAAATAAGCGGCATCACCGCCCGCCAACGATGATAATTGACGAACACCCCCGCCAGGAGGAAGAGGATTCCCCCCGCAAGGTTAACCGCATGTTTTTGCAGGAAAAAATAAGGCGTCCCAAAATTCATCTCCGCCATCACAAAGCTGGAACTGAAAACATTCAGCCCGCCAATAATGAGGAGCCCGCTCATGATCCCCAGTACCGCTTCACAGTCGTTCAGCCAGAATTTGCGACCGTCCTGCAAAAGGAGTCGATTCGTCCCTGCCGTCATGGGAACCCCACCTCGCAACGGTTAATCTTTTCGCCCAGCGCGCTGAATTTTGCTTCGTATTCTGTTTCGATATTCTCCGGACGCCCTTCTGCATGAAGATCATACGACACATCCGTGACCGTCAAACCGACGGCGGCAAATTCCTGCAAAGAAAAATCGAAGAGCGGACGATTATCCGTTTTGAAAAAAAGACGGCCGCCTGCCGACAGGAGACGCCGGTACTTTTCCAAAAAGAGGCGGCCAGTCAGCCGCCGCCGGGCATGGCGGTTCTTTGGCCAAGGGTCGCAAAAATTGATATAGAATCCCGTGATCTCGCCCGGCGCGAAAATTTGCTCGAGCGCCTGAACGTCAAAGACTAAGAGCCGGACATTCGAAAGCTCGGCCGCCGCAACTTTTACCGCAGCCTTATAGAGAACATCCTGCTGAAGCTCGATACCGATAAAATCCTTCTCCGGCTCTTGCGCCGCGATCTGACTGATGAAATCTCCTTTGCCCGTCCCCAGCTCCACATAGAGCGGCGCTTGTCGCCCGAATATCTCATTCCAGCGCCCGCGCTCCGCTTCAGTCGCCGGGCGATCCTTCGGATAGACAAACGCATCAAAATTATGGATGGCCGTATCAACCCACGGTTTCCTCCGCAATCGCAAACTAACCCCGCTCCTTACTCTCAGGTCTTTTCCAAGCCAAATTTCTTCAGATAGCGATACAACGTCACCCGACTGACATTCAGCAAGTTCGCCAGCCGACTGATATTGCCGCCGGCAGCCTTCCACGCTTTAACGAAAACCTCACGATCTTCCTTCCACTTATTGTCAGGTTTAATATCCCCCATCAGATTGATATTTTCCGGGCGGATAACGTTTCCTTTCGTATTGAAAAACGCATATTCCAACACACTTTGCAGCTGCTTGATATTGCCCGGCCAGTCATAGTCATGGAGAATCTTTATGGTTTCCGGCGTGGCGGTTTTCGGCGCCATCTGATGCTGCGCCGCCAACTCCGTCAGGACATGCGCAACGAGCTGTGGAATATCCTCACGGCGGCTGCGCAGCGGCGGAACCCGGATAATGCTCCGGGAAACGATATTATAAAGCTCCCGGTCAACCAAGCCGCGCTCGCTGAGCCGTCGAAGATCACTATCGCAAGCAGCGATAATGCGCACATTAATCGGGCGTTCCACAGTCTCGCCAATCCGGCAGGAAAATCCCCGCTTTAAGAATTCAGCCAAGCGGGCCGCGATATTCTTCGGCATCTTTTCCACTTCATCTAAAAACAAGGTCCCGCCCGACGCCAATTCCAGCTTGCCGGGATGGCTGTCCTCCGCGTTCATGACGATGCCGAAAAGCTCCTGCTCCATAAGCTCAGGGGTTGCGTCGCCGCAACGCAGTGTAATAAGCGGTCCCGCCGCCCGAGGACTGGCCTGATGGATACCGTGTGCCAGCCGCTGCTTTCCGGTGCCCGCCTCCCCCTGGATTAGCAGATGATGTTTATTCTTCGCCATCCGGGCCGCCCGCTCCTGCATTGCCGAAAAGGACGTCCCCTCTCCCACCATGGAGCTCAGGCTGTATTTCGATGTATACCCTGCGGCGTGAGCCACCAGCGTCCGCAAATCTTCAATCGGCATAGAAACTACCACGACGCTCGACACCGCCTGTTCAGCATCGCGCTCCAACGGCACCACTGTCGTAATGTCCTCGTACGTTTTGGCTTCCGTTATCCAAGTGACTTCTTTATTATGCGAAGGGATTCCTCGGAACCCATTATAGATCGGCGTATGGCGATAATTAAGAACTACGTCGCTTAAGTTTGGCGCTTTATGATCCTTTCGCGACACGCCGATCCCAGCCAGTCGCGTAAGGCCAAGCCGATTAGCATAAGCTACGTCGCCGCCGGACATCACATGATATACGGCAAACGGCGTCGCGTCGAGAATCGCTTCCTGCGCTTTAATTCGCTGCATCTGCGTCAAATAGGACTCCAGCGATTTACGAAGCGTCAAAAGGATAGAAATGATCGCATCCTGTTTTATCTCGCCTCTTTCTACCGCCACCAGCGTCATCAGATAACTAAGCTCGCCGTTTATGTGCACCGGCGTCGAGCAGGCGTCCCCGCCGTGACATTCCTTCACCCACATTTCCGGGCCGAACAGCCAGAACGGCGCCTCATGTTCCCGGGCGATACTGATACTTGACGTGCCAACCTCCTCAATCCCCACGCGCACGCCTTCGATCTCCCCAGCTGTCATCTGAAAATACGGCAACGCGTAACTTTTAAGTACGACACAATCCGCGTCCAAAAGCAGCAGGCAAAGATCATATTTCTGGAAAAATTCCCGAACCCCGTCCGCCATACTTTCCAGATAATCGATTGCCGCCTGGTGGCTTTTTCGTCGCTCAGCAAAGATTTCCGGAGCCAGCCGCCGCGTCAGGACCATCCGATCCGACGGGACGTTCAGTTCCCGGCTTTTCCGCCATGAATCCGCTACCCAGGGGTGAACATTCGGGTCAATATCGCCCGTTTCCATGAATCTTTTGTAATAGATCGCCAGTTTATCCCGGTTTCGCTGTTCCCGAATCATATCCTTATCCTCTCCGTTCCTAAGGATTTTTCTTCGCTGTAAATCGACATTGTCCTTATTGTACCAAGCATTTCACAATATCGCAATTCTTTGTTCGAAAAAACTTTACAATCCGTCAAAAGATTCTCTGCTTTCTTTTGCTTTTGTAATAATCCTATGATTGAAAAAGACTCTTTGCTTTTCCGCAGGCAACATTTTCACAGTGCCTTTTCCTCCCTCTTTTTCTGCTTTGCTTTATAATAACTTTTAGGAAATGATTACAGGAGGACTGACCTTGCATCAATATTTGTTTTTTATTGGCGACTTTCCTGTCCGCGCCTACGGACTTGTTCTCAGTCTCAGCATTATTCTTGCTACTGGCGTCGCCTATTTTCTTGCCAAGCAGGATGGTCGCTGGCATACGCATATTCTGGATATGGGGCTCTACTGCGGTCTCGCTGGTATCCTTGGCTCGCGGCTCTGGGACGTATTCTTTTTTGACTGGGACTACTACCGGCACCATCTGACTGAACTGTTAAATGTCTGGCAGGGCGGTATGGCGATACAGGGGGGCATCGTCCTTGGTGCCGCCGTCGGTATTTGGTACACCAAACGCCACCATATCGATACCTGGGCGCTTGCCGATATTGTCTGCCCCGCCGTTATTTTAGGCCAGGCCATTGGCCGCTGCGCCAATCTTTTGAACGGCGATGCGTTCGGCGCTCCGACGGGCGGCGATTTTGGACTTCTTTACCCTTCTACGACACTGGCCTATCACACATACGGCAGCCAGCCGCTCTGGCCCGCTGAGATATGGGAAGGCCAGCTGGATATTATTATCTTTGCATTGCTTCTTATCTATCGATCGACGAATCACGCGAAGGGACAGGCTTTCGCGCTCTACATCATGCTTTATTCCGCCGCGCGCTTTTTTCTGGAATACCTGCGCGGCGACTATACGAATCTTGTCTTTGGCCTTTTCAAATCAGCCCAGATGACCAGCGTCATCGCCTTCACTGCCTCGCTTTCTGTCTGGCTCTGGTTGGCCTGGCGCCATGCAAAGGAGGATGCGGAAGCGAACCGGCCGGCGGCGATCCCCCGAAAACGCCGTCATCCTTGAAGCTCTGTTAAAAATTGTATATTTATGCCGAATTATGGTAAAATAGGTCTTGATTTTGCAATTATTTATTATTCTTTATCACTTTACCGACAAAAGGAGACCTGCATGGAAAATATTGTTGCCCGCCATCAAACGCTGGACATGTATAACTGCAAGCCTGACAACCTGAAAGGCGATAACGGCATTCAGCGTGATCTGCCTGCCCTTCTTGAAGGCGCGGGCTTTCACATTATCACCTCAAAGACGGAAATCATCGACGACGCGCATACGGTTATTTTCCTGCTCCTGCGCGAAGGCCATTTTGCCGTTCACCTCTACCCTTATCTCCATTATGTCGCCACGGATCTCTTTCTTTGCGAGCCTGGGGCGGCGCCGGAAAAAGTTCTTCAGGGGATACGAAAACTATTTCATCCGGAAAAATTTCGGACGACGTATCTAAAGCGCGGCGATTTCACTAGAAGCGCCGATATGAAGCCGAAAATCAAAACGCGCGTAGCGACGCTTCGCCGTATTCACAACACAGGAGCAAAAGTAATTCGCCTATTAGCGCACCGCCGCCATTAAATTGGCGATTCGCTCTTGCTTTTTGCGAGATTCTATATTATAATAGCTTCTGTCGTCGGGATGTGGCGCAGCTTGGTAGCGCGCATCGTTCGGGACGATGAGGTCGCAGGTTCGAACCCTGTCATCCCGACCATTATTTAGAAGGATCGCCGCTTACTTC
>CAJPUA010000058.1 GCA_905373705.1 uncultured Schwartzia sp.
AATGAATAACCCGAAACCTGTTTCAGTTATGATTAACATCGTAAAAAAATCAGCACCTTCCTTACTCCAGCAAAAAGTAGTTATGGCGAACGTGGTTACTCGTGCTGCCCATTCTTTAACTTTGGCGGAAAAAAGGATTTTGATGGCAGGGATAGCCCGCCTTGGCGGAAAAAATGAGAGGGTCAAAATAACGGCCGCAGAGTACGCCGAAACCTACGATGTGAGCCTGAATACCGCCTACGACCAACTGAAAGCAGCGGTTGAAAACATCTTCGAGCGATACCTGCAATTTCAGGTATGGGAGGGCAAAAAAGAAGGAATTGAGCGTATCCGTTGGATTGGCGGATACCGCTATTTCGATAAGGAAGGTTATGTCCGATTCGGTTTCAGTAATGAGATTTTCCCCTACCTCTTCGAATTGGGCGGACAATTCACCCAATATCAGCTAAAACAGGCTGCTGCCCTACGGTCGCTGCATTCTTGGCGGTTGCTGGAACTCTTCGAACAGATGCGGGGAAACGACAAAGACGGTTGGCTCTCCATGCCGATTGAAGAGTTTTGGCATGCAATGGAATCACCCGAAAGTTACCGAAAAAATTTTCAACTGTTACGAAAACGAATCAGTGAGCCCGCCGTCAAGGAACTGACCGAAAAAGACGGCTGGTTGATTGAGTGGGAAGCCGTTAAAAGCGGGCGTCGCGTAGCTTCCCTACGGTTCAAATTCGAGCGAAACCCGCAAGGCGGGCTGTTCAGTCAAGACGTTGCGCCACTTCCCAAACAGAAGGCGCAGACATCTGCAAAAAAATAATTTGCGGTAAAATCCGTCGCACCATACAGCGCGACATTGTCGCAGGCAAATTAAGTAAGTGCGACAATGGAAAAAGACTAGATTCTTCGGAGCTTCTAAGGGTCTATGGCGCATTTTCAGATGCGACAAATGTCACAGATGTCGCAGCGAAAATGACACATCTTGTCGCTGACAATGCACAGTCAAATGTCGCAGATATGCGCGTTCATTCAGCCATTCTTCCGCATTACGCTCCGACAGCAGCCGAAACCCCTGCCGCTTGCGGCCATTCTGGGCGATGATGGATACCTTCCAAAGGCGCTCGATGCAGTCCTGTATGTGCTTGAGCGCCCCACCACTATCGACCTCTGCCCCGATTTCCTTTGCCAGCGCCCGATAGCTACCTTTGACCACCATGGCATCAGCGGTGACGGCCTCCCACTTGGGTTCCAGGAACAGCCGGAGCTGCCGTCCGCCTTCGGTCTTGGGTTCCGGGCCAAGCACTAGGCCATTAAGCGATAGACTGTATGTAAACACAGTATTGCAAGGACGCGGAACATGCCTCATGTGGCGGCCAGGACGGCCAGCCGGGATCGGGATACTGGTCGTTACCAGAGCCACCGACCCGAGCAAACCCTTCTCTATCAGATCGTTGACGAGTATTACCCGGCATTCGCTGCGCTTATGGCAGAGCAGGGAAAGGAATTGCCGGGCTATGTGCAACGGGAATTTGAAGAATTTCTCCAATGCGGGCGGCTGGAGCAGGGGTCTGACGCTCAGTGGAACGAAAACTCACGTGAAGGGATTTTGGTCATGAGATTATCAAAAAGGATCTTCACCTAGATCCTTTTAAATTAAAAATGAAGTTTTAAATCAATCTAAAGTATATATGAGTAAACTTGGTCTGACAGTTACCAATGCTTAATCAGTGAGGCACCTATCTCAGCGATCTGTCTATTTCGTTCATCCATAGTTGCCTGACTCCCCGTCGTGTAGATAACTACGATACGGGAGGGCTTACCATCTGGCCCCAGTGCTGCAATGATACCGCGAGACCCACGCTCACCGGCTCCAGATTTATCAGCAATAAACCAGCCAGCCGGAAGGGCCGAGCGCAGAAGTGGTCCTGCAACTTTATCCGCCTCCATCCAGTCTATTAATTGTTGCCGGGAAGCTAGAGTAAGTAGTTCGCCAGTTAATAGTTTGCGCAACGTTGTTGCCATTGCTGCAGGCATCGTGGTGTCACGCTCGTCGTTTGGTATGGCTTCATTCAGCTCCGGTTCCCAACGATCAAGGCGAGTTACATGATCCCCCATGTTGTGCAAAAAAGCGGTTAGCTCCTTCGGTCCTCCGATCGTTGTCAGAAGTAAGTTGGCCGCAGTGTTATCACTCATGGTTATGGCAGCACTGCATAATTCTCTTACTGTCATGCCATCCGTAAGATGCTTTTCTGTGACTGGTGAGTACTCAACCAAGTCATTCTGAGAATAGTGTATGCGGCGACCGAGTTGCTCTTGCCCGGCGTCAACACGGGATAATACCGCGCCACATAGCAGAACTTTAAAAGTGCTCATCATTGGAAAACGTTCTTCGGGGCGAAAACTCTCAAGGATCTTACCGCTGTTGAGATCCAGTTCGATGTAACCCACTCGTGCACCCAACTGATCTTCAGCATCTTTTACTTTCACCAGCGTTTCTGGGTGAGCAAAAACAGGAAGGCAAAATGCCGCAAAAAAGGGAATAAGGGCGACACGGAAATGTTGAATACTCATACTCTTCCTTTTTCAATATTATTGAAGCATTTATCAGGGTTATTGTCTCATGAGCGGATACATATTTGAATGTATTTAGAAAAATAAACAAATAGGGGTTCCGCGCACATTTCCCCGAAAAGTGCCACCTGACGTCTAAGAAACCATTATTATCATGACATTAACCTATAAAAATAGGCGTATCACGAGGCCCTTTCGTCTTCAAGAATTTTATAAACCGTGGAGCGGGCAATACTGAGCTGATGAGCAATTTCCGTTGCACCAGTGCCCTTCTGATGAAGCGTCAGCACGACGTTCCTGTCCACGGTACGCCTGCGGCCAAATTTGATTCCTTTCAGCTTTGCTTCCTGTCGGCCCTCATTCGTGCGCTCTAGGATCCTCCGGCGTTCAGCCTGTGCCACAGCCGACAGGATGGTGACCACCATTTGCCCCATATCACCGTCGGTACTGATCCCGTCGTCAATAAACCGAACCGCTACACCCTGAGCATCAAACTCTTTTATCAGTTGGATCATGTCGCATTAGTTCCGCTGCAATTTCGGTCGCCTGGTAGTCGCCGTGCTCGGCAACGATGTGAGAGAGCATTCGCTCCCCGGCATATTCGAGCAACATCAGATTGTTCTCACGACCGAGCAACCGGACTGCTCCCCTCCCATTGCGCCATACCAGATAGTCGGCCCCGCGCAGTTCATCAGCAATGTCTTCTATAGGTTTCAATCCCTTGACGATTGCAGGAGTCCCGTCTGGCAATGAAACTTTCCAAACGAGGCTGGAAAAGGTGTCCGCAATGAGAACAGGTTGCGAAACGTGCCAATGAGCAGGAAAAACAGGCGGCATGAACATCAACCCCAAGTCAGAGGGTCCAATCGCAGATAGAAGGCAAGGCGTTCGCGGTCGGGGGCTTCGATCCCCAATACATTGAATAGGACAGCGAAGGCGCGCTCTGCTTCATCTGGCGCTGCCCAGTTCTCTTCGGCGTTAGCAATCATGAGTGCCAAATCGGCATAGCGATCTGCTGTTCCGAGCCGCCCAAGGTCGATCAGACCCGTGCATTGAAGAGTTTTAGGGTCCACCATGAAGTTCGGCATGCAGGGATCACCATGGCAAACAACCATATCGGTGCGCTCTTGGTCGAGCCGCACCGGTAGCTCTCGTTCGACACGAGCCAAAAGATCGAGCTGCGGCGTACTCTTGTCCTCGTCCGGTAAGAAGTCGGGATTGACGGCATTGCGGGACACCACATCAACGGCGCGTCCGAACATTCGCGACAGCCTGCGCTCAAACGGACATTGATCAACCGATAGGCTGTGAACAGCGCCAAGTTGCTGCCCCATTGACGGCCACGCTTTGAGCAAATCCGCTCCAGACAGATCAGCCGCCGGTACTCCCGGAATTGCCGTTATCACCAAGCATGCACCCTCCTGTTCCTCCTGCCAGTTGATGACCTCGGGGCAAGCCACACCTCGACCTTTGAGCCAAATGAGGCGGTCACGCTCTCCAGCGAGCTCACCGCGGCGGGAAGCAGGTGCGATTTTCGCGAAGGCATGCCCGTCACCACGTCGAAAAACAAAATCACCAGATTCTCCGCCTCTGACAGGCAACCAGTCAGAATGCGATTCACCAAAAAAAATATTAGTTCGATTCAATGGAGGTTCCTTCAGTTTTCTGATGAAGCGCGAATATAGAGAAATATCCCGAATGTGCAGTTAACGAATTCTTGCGGTTTCTTTCAGCGCCGCCAATACCGCCAGCCCGTCGCGCAAGGGGCGCGGCTCGTGTGTGCGGATGAAGTCAGCTCCACCTGCGGCGGCGGCAAGCTCTGCAGCGAGTGTCGCGGCCCCGACATCCCCCGGACCACGGCCTGTGAGCGCGCGCAGAAAGGATTTGCGCGAAACAGACAGAAGCACCGGCAAATCGAAGCGCAGCCGCAATTCATCGAACCGCGCCAGCACCGAGAGCGAGGTTTCGGGAGCAGCCCCCAGAAAAAACCCCATGCCGGGATCAAGGACAAGGCGGTTGCGTTTGATACCGGCACCCGTCAGCGCCGCGATGCGCGCGTCAAAGAACGCCGCAATGTGATCCATGATGTCGCCAGCGGGTGCCTCGCGCCGATCTGCCTGCCCGTCTTGCACCGAATGCATAACGACGAGTTTGGCAGATGATTTCGCCAATTGCGGATAGAACGCAGCGTCTGGAAAACCGCGAATATCATTGAGATAGGCCACACCACGCGACAAGGCATAGGCTTGCGTCGCGGGTTGATAACTGTCGAGCGAGACGGGAATGCCATCTGCCTTGAGCGCGTCCAGCACCGGCGCGATACGCGCGATTTCTGTGTCGGACGAAACAGGCGCGGCGTCGGGATTGCTGGATGCCGGACCGAGGTCGATCACATCTGCCCCCTCGGCCATCAGCTTACGCGCCTGCGCAATGGCTGCGTCTGGCGCCAGATACCGGCCTCCATCGGAGAAACTGTCCGAGGTTATGTTGACGATGCCGAAAATGATGAGCGATTTATTCATGGGGGCTTCTATAATAATAATAATCGAGCATGAGTATCATACGGATGCTCGGGTCGAAAGGGAATCCCCAGGCGAGTAACCTGTTTGCGGTGATCCATTAGCTGCAGGAGCAGAAGAGCATACATCTGGAAGCAAAGCCAGGAAAGCGGCCTATGGAGCTGTGCGGCAGCGCTCAGTAGGCAATTTTTCAAAATATTGTTAAGCCTTTTCTGAGCATGGTATTTTTCATGGTATTACCAATTAGCAGGAAAATAAGCCATTGAATATAAAAGATAAAAATGTCTTGTTTACAATAGAGTGGGGGGGGTCAGCCTGCCGCCTTGGGCCGGGTGATGTCGTACTTGCCCGCCGCGAACTCGGTTACCGTCCAGCCCAGCGCGACCAGCTCCGGCAACGCCTCGCGCACCCGCTGGCGGCGCTTGCGCATGGTCGAACCACTGGCCTCTGACGGCCAGACATAGCCGCACAAGGTATCTATGGAAGCCTTGCCGGTTTTGCCGGGGTCGATCCAGCCACACAGCCGCTGGTGCAGCAGGCGGGCGGTTTCGCTGTCCAGCGCCCGCACCTCGTCCATGCTGATGCGCACATGCTGGCCGCCACCCATGACGGCCTGCGCGATCAAGGGGTTCAGGGCCACGTACAGGCGCCCGTCCGCCTCGTCGCTGGTACGGTGTATTCAGGATTCAGAATCAGCTTAATCAGGTACTCGTCGTCAGGGTCGAGTTCTTCCATCAAATCGTCAATCGCTTCCTTTTTTTTCTTCAAAAAAGCAATCAGCTTTGGATCCGGATTTTCCCTATTCCGCTCATTAAACAACGCAGAAACCAAAGGCTGTTTGCTCTGACCAAGTATTTCCAATGCTACCTCATAATCAAAAAATCCCATTCCCATTATTCAAGCTCCTAAATTTTAGGCGATAAGCGCCCATTTTGTTTCTGGATAAGGCCTCATTTGGCTTCGCCATTCAAAACCTGTTTTTTAGCCATATTACCCCGTTACTCCCCCTTTTTTTGCTGCGTACTGTACATTCCAATATGCGCGTACTGAACACAAATTTTGCGCGTACTTCACAGAAAATATGCAGCGTACTGCACTATTTCCTGCTGCGTACTAACCGCAAAATTTGCTGCGTACTACACATATTTTCCCGCCTAAAAAACGCGTACTGAATTCCACCTGAAAGGTGCGTACTAATTACATCGGCGGGAAAAAAAAGGGGGAGTAAC
>CAJPUA010000059.1 GCA_905373705.1 uncultured Schwartzia sp.
GGGACGGGTTAATCTTACAGATACTGGGGCGAAAATATTGGCGGATCAAATATGGTCTTTGGATACGTATCGCTCCGATTATTACATAACAATTCGCGACGAGCAGGCTTCGGAAGAAAATTTTCAAGCTTTGCGCCAGATTTTTTCTCAGCACCACGGCGAGCATGTCGTTTACCTCTATATGATCGATAAACAGCAGCGCATTAAAACGGAGCCGCAGTATTGGCTGGATGATTCGTTGCAGGCTACGGCCGCGATCGAGGGCTTATTTGGGAAAGGATCCGTACGCCAACGTTGACAACGTGGTAGATGGCTATAATTAAGGGTGGTCGCTATCGATATGGAACGATTGCAAAAAATTATCAGCACAGCGGGGATTGCGTCGCGGCGTGCGGCGGAAAAAATGATCGGCGAAGGCCGGGTGACGGTCGATGGACAGAAAATTATCCAGATGGGATTTTTAGCGGATCCGGCGGTGAATAAGATATGTGTCGACGGCCAAGTGATTTCGGCAAAGGAACCATTCGTCTATTTCATGCTTTATAAACCGCGCGGCTATATCTCGACGGCGAAAGATGAACGGGGAAGGCGAACCGTATTGGAGCTTTTACCGGAGGTATCCGAGCGTATCTATCCAGTGGGCCGTCTCGACAGAGATACAGAAGGGCTTTTGCTGATGACAAACGATGGGATGCTGATGAACGCGCTGCTCCATCCGCGTAATGAAATAAATAAAATATACGTCGTTCAGGTAGAGGGAGATATCACACCCGCTTCAGTGTGCACGTTGCGTCACGGCGTGGCTTTGCCTGACGGCAGGACAGCGCCGGCCAAGGTGAAGATTTTAGAACGCGACGTAAAGCGGGGAAGAACGAAACTGGAAATGATTATCCACGAAGGCCGTAATCGCCAAGTGCGCCGCATGTGTGAAGCTGTAGGATTTCCGGTCCAGCGCTTGAAACGAATCGGTTTCGCGGGCCTTTCTCTTGAAGGACTGCGCCGTGGCGCTTTCCGGCCTTTAAGTGAGGAGGAGGTCAGCTATCTTTACCGCTTAACGGGAGCGAAGAACATCGCGAATAAAGCGAGGTCGATATGAAAACAGTAGTAGTGGTAGGCGGCGGTCCCGCCGGAATGATGGCCGCCATTAAAGCGGCGGAAAATCATGCGAAGATTATTCTACTGGAGAAAATGGATCGTCTCGGCCGTAAGCTGATGATTACCGGCAAGGGGCGTTGTAACTTAACAAATGCCGCCGATATTCCGGAAATCATTCACAATATCCCAGGCAATGGTGTTTTCCTGAACAGCGTTTTGCGGGCTTTCGATAATCATGATATAATACAATTCTTCACCGAACGGGGCGTCGCGACAAAAATTGAGCGCGGCGGCCGCGTTTTTCCCGTCAGCGATAAAGCAGCTGATATCGTGACGGCGCTAGAAACGCGCCTGCGGGAGCTGAGTGTCGATATTCGCTGTCAGACCGCGGTCAAGGAGCTTATTGTAAAAAAAGGAAAGATTGACGGCGTGCGCCTGTATAATGGTGTAATCATAGCGGCGGACGCCGTAGTTTTAGCTGTAGGCGGGGCTTCTTATCCAGAGACAGGTTCTTCGGGAGACGGCGCCGTTATGGCGGCGCCGCTCGGCCATACGATTATACCTCTGCGTCCGGCGCTAGTGCCGCTTGAAGTTGGGGAAGACTGGGCAAAATCGTTGTCAGGTCTGTCCTTACGTAATGTTGAAGCACAACTTTTTGTCAAGGGAACGTTTAAGGAAAAACAATTCGGAGAAATGTTGTTCACGCACTTTGGCATTAGCGGCCCCATTATTCTCACTTTAAGCCGGCAAGCCGCGTTGGCATTGGAACACAATACAGCGGTTGAAATCGTCCTGAATCTAAAGCCTGCTCTGACAGCGAAGCAGCTGGAAAAACGTGTTCAGCGGGATTTCACGAAATATCAGAAGAAAACTGTAAAAAACGGGATGAGCGATTTATTGCCGAATCGTTTAATTGTGCCGATTCTGGCTCTGGCCGATCTGGCACCTGAAAAACCTGTTCATCAGATTACACGGGCTGAACGGTTGCGACTGGTCAATATCCTTCAGCATGTTCCGTTGACAGTCCGGCGGACGCAACCGCTGGCGGAAGCGATCGTTACTATGGGGGGAATTTCCGTTCGGGAAATTCATCCGAAAACAATGGAATCAAAAATCTGTCCGCAGCTCTTTATCGCCGGTGAAGCAGCGGATATCGACGGCTTTACCGGCGGCTATAATTTGCAGGCGGCGTTTTCTATGGGCGCGGCGGCAGGGCGATGGAGCGCTCAAGAAGAATAAGGAGAGGGGGATTGTTATGCGAACGGAAAAAATTGACCGAGCGGCAAACGGTTTACAGGGAGAAGTAACCGTTCCGGGCGATAAATCCATCTCCCATCGCAGTGTAATATTGGGAAGTTTGGCAAAGGAAAAGGTTCGCGTGGTGAATTTTTTGGAGGCCGCCGACTGTCTGTCAACACTGGAAGGAATGCGCAAGCTGGGCGCTGTTATCACGCGAAACGGCGACGGTTCTTTAACCGTTTGCGGGGTAGGTATGGACGGTCTTTCGGAACCGGATAGCGTCTTAGACGCGGGAAATTCGGGGACTATGCTGCGCCTTTTGTTAGGGATACTATCCCCGCAACCGTTTTTGACAACATTTATCGGGGACGCTTCCTTATCGCGCCGTCCTATGGGACGGGTCATTCGCCCCTTAACGCAGATGGGCGCTAAAATCGTCGGCCGAAAAGAAAATAAGCTGCTTCCCGTTACGGTACTACCGCGGAAAAGACCTTTGCGAGGCATGCGTTACGAGATGCCGGTCGCCAGCGCACAGGTAAAATCGGCCCTTCTCTTTGCGGGACTTTGGGCAAAAGGCGAAACAACAGTCAGCGAGCCGATCGAATCACGCGATCATACGGAGCGTTTATTAGGAGCTTTCGGTGCGCCAATATCAAAAAAAGGGCGTCAGGTTACAGTATGTCGCGTGGCGGCGCTTCAATCCCCGGAATCCATCGTCGTGCCGGGAGATATAAGCTCCGCGGCTTATTGGCTGGTCGCCGCCTCGCTTATCACGGGGAGCGATCTGTTGCTGAAAAATGTCGGCGTTAATCCCACGCGAACGGGAATGTTAGAGGTTCTGTCCGCAATGGGGGCTGACATTACCGTCCATAACCAGCGAATCGATAGCAACGAGCCTGTCGCTGATCTACGGGTTAAATCCGCCCCCTTGCATGGCGTTTCCTTTGGCGCATCCATTATTCCCCGGCTTATTGATGAGATCCCCGTTCTTGCGGCAGCGGCGCTCTTCGCAAAAGGAGATACCGTCATTACTGGAGCGGCGGAGCTTCGCGTTAAGGAAACTGATCGCCTGCGGGCGATCGCCATGGAATATAATAAGTTAGCGCCGGGTAGCGTCGAGGAACGTCATGACGGGCTGATTATTCACGGACAAAAGCCCTTACAGCCAGCGTATGCTTTTTCTCACGGGGATCATCGGATCGCGATGGCGTTGGCTGTCGCCGGAGCGGCGGGGGAAGGCGTCGAGATCGAGGAGCCCGAATGCGTTGAAATCTCTTATCCGGGATTTTATCAAATCTTAGCGGCGCTAAGAAAATAATTTTATCAACGGGAAGTGGCACAATGAAAAGAGCGGTAATAGCGATTGACGGACCGGCCGGCGCGGGTAAAAGTACGATCGCCCGGATGGTGGCGCAAAAACTGGGTTATGTATACATTGATACCGGGGCGATGTACCGGGCGGCCGCTTGGAAAGTACTGCAAAGCGGCCAGCCGATAACCGATGACGCCATTATTCGAATCGTTCGGGATACGAAAATCAGTTTAGCCAGCGAAGACGGTAAGATCTGTGTCAGCGTGGACGGTCAAGACGTTACCGATGAAATACGCACCCCGGCGGTGACAGCGCTCGTTTCCCGCGTGGCTCAATTAGCCCCGGTAAGAGAAAAAATGGTGCTGTTACAGCGGAAAATGGCGGAAAGCGGGCAAGTGGTCATGGATGGCCGAGACATCGCTTCCCATGTTTTGCCTAACGCTACCGTCAAGGTTTTTCTGACCGCTTCGATCGAGGAGCGGGCAAAACGGCGCTGGCAAGAGATAAAGGACAAAGGATATACCCACGGGATCGAGGAACTGAAAGCGGAAATCGCGGCTCGTGATAAAGCGGATACGGAGAGAAAAGTATCTCCGCTGGTCAGAGTTCCTGAGGCGGTGCTTATCGACACGACGGAAATGACGATTGAGGAAACTGTGGCCGCTGTTTTGAAGTTGTGCAGGTGATGAAGATTGTATACCCTATTACAGATATGCTTTACTTTTTTCTTCAAGGTATTTTTTCGGGCGGAGCTTATCGGGCGGGAAAATATACCAACGGAAGGCGGCGTTATCCTAGCCGCCAATCATTTGAGCAACTGGGACCCGCCGCTTTTAGCGGCGTTTTTGTCACGCCCGGTCAGCTATATGGCGAAAAAAGAATTATTTGAGGTTCCAATCTTAAAACAAATCATCACCCGCTGTCATTCTTTTCCTGTCAAACGTGGCGCTGCGGATCGCGGCGCTATCAAAGCGGCTCTTCAAGAGCTGAAACGCGGAAGGTGTATCGGCCTTTTCCCCGAAGGTACTCGAAGTCGGGATGGAAAGGTTCATAAGGCGGAAGCCGGGGTAGCTCTCCTGGCGGCGATGAGCGAGGTGCCGGTAGTTCCCGCGGCGATCATCGGAACGGAACGCATTTTTTCCCATGGTTCTTTTTTTCCCAAGCTGAGGGTCGTCTACGGAAAGCCTTTGTCTTTTGAAGGAAAACATAACGATAAAGAATCTTTGCAATTATTCTCCCAAAAAATTATGGAAGAAATCGTAAAAATGATAAAATTGCATAGCAAAGAATAGCGATGTTATGATATACTGTGAATAGGTTCAGGAAAATAAGGTTAGGATGCACGCATGGAAGTAATTTTAGCTGATTATCTGGGGTTTTGCTATGGGGTGAAGCGGGCGATACATATGGCTCGCAGCAGCGCACAGCCGGGACCGGCCAGAACGCTGGGACCTATCATACATAATCCGCAAATGGTATCAAGATTGGCCGCAGAAGGCGTAGAGGCTGTGAATTCCTTGGCCGATGCACCGGAGGATGGGACGGTAATTATTCGTTCCCATGGCGTCGGTCCCCAAGTATATGAGGAAGCGAAAGAACGGGACCTGCGGATGGTGGACGCAACTTGTCCCCATGTGAAGAAAGCGCAGATGGCGGCGCATCAGCTTTCCCAAGACAGTTTTTCTGTCGTTATCGTCGGCGAGAAGAAGCATCCGGAAGTAAAAAGTATTTTTGAATGGTCCGGCAGGAACGCCCTTGTGGTGGAAACGGAAGAGGAAGCCGCGCAGATTGCTCCTTGCGACAAGCTGGGAATCGTTGCGCAGACGACGTTCTCCGGCGATAAATTCCAAAGTATCGTCGCCTGCCTCTTAAATAAATCGAATGATATTCATATTATTCGAACGATCTGCACCGCCACGGATCAGCGGCAGAAGGCGGCGATTGATTTAGCCGGCAAGGTCGATATGATGCTGGTGATCGGCGGCAAGAACAGTGCGAATACCACACGCTTAGCGCAGCTATGCGCAGAAAAGACAATGACCCATCACTTGGAGACGGCTTCTGAGCTTCAGGATGAATGGTTTCATAATATTAAAAAAATTGGTATCACAGCCGGAGCTTCTACGCCTGACTGGATTATCAAGGAGGTATATCAAAAGTGTCAGAAGAAATGAAAAACGATGAGTTTGAAAATTTACTAAAAGCGGAGGAAGAAAAATTACAGAATGCGGAAGTCGGCGATGTCGTTCAGGCGTCGGTCGTTTCGGTTGATAACAGTAGCGCTTTAGTTCATATCCCGGGCTTTAAATCGGATATTCCTATCGATAAAAAAGAACTGGCCGTGCCGGAGCCGGACGCTGCCGGTGATGTTGTCAGCGTCGGGCAGGAAATTGACGTTTATATCGTTTCTTTGGGCGGCGAACACGGAGCGACAGTTTCCAAAGTGCGGGCGGATCGCTTGGCGGCATGGAAAGATTTTGACGGTATCGTCGAACGTGGCGAGCCCCTTGAGGCGACGGTCACACAGGTTGTTAAGGGCGGGCTGGTTGCCACTGTGCGAGGACTTCGGGCATTTATTCCGGCGTCCCAGGTGGAGCTTCATTTTGTGAAGGATCTTTCGGTCTATGT
>CAJPUA010000060.1 GCA_905373705.1 uncultured Schwartzia sp.
TCATCGCCCTTCGACGCTTCCTCGCCGATATTCAAAAGCCCGACGCGCGGCTCCTTATGACCGAAAATCAGCTCCGAATAAATCGAGCCCATCAGCGCGCTCTGCAAGAGATGAAGCGGCTTAGAATCGACATTGGCGCCGGAATCGAGAAGCAGCGTCACGCCTTTCGGCGTCGGAATCGGCGTGGCAATCGCCGGACGCTTAATGCCCTTAATGCGTTTTAAGATAAGCTGCGCCGCCGTCACCGCAGCGCCGGTACTGCCCGCCGAGATCACCGCGTCGCAAACGCCGTCGTGCACCAGCCGCGTCGCCACAACCACCGACGAATCTTTTTTCTGCCGCACCGCGTCGGCAGGATGCTCATCCATGCCGATAATCTCACTGGCGGGATGAATGGAGATCGGGAGCTTTTCCCACCCCCGCTCCTTATCGAGGAGAGAACGAAGACGCGCTTCGTCCCCCACCAGCACGATTTCGCAATCAATCGCCCGCGCGGCGCGAAGCGCGCCGAACACAATCTGTTCCGGCGCGTAATCGCCGCCCATAGCGTCTACCGCAATCTTCATCAAAAACCCCTTCTCGTCTCCGTCCTGCCGGGCAGAGAGTCGCCGCCCGCCGCGTGAGCGCCGGGATTTTCACCGGTTTTTACCGGTCTGGCAAACCATAGTGAAATATTATACCGGCTTTTCAGTAAAAATGCAAGCAAAAAGAGAGCAGGCGTAACCCGCTCTCTTTCGATCAATCTTATTCACCCTGAGAGATAACTTCTTTGCCATCATAATAGCCACATTCCATACAGACATGGTGCGGCATTTTCGGCTCATGGCACTGCGGGCACAGAACGTAGCCCGGTACAGTCAGCTTCCACGTCGAGCGCCGCGAATCACGGCGAGCCTTCGACATCTTGCGCTTTGGCGCTGCCATTGGGGTACACCTCCTTAAAAATCCACCTGTCTATCCATCTTCTGTCGTCAATAGCTTTTGTAAATCCGCCAGACGCGGATCTATGCTCCGTCGATCGCAGCCGCAATCGCCCTGATTGAGATCCGCTCCGCAACGAGAACAAAGCCCCCGGCAATCCGCCCGGCACAAATTCCGCAGTGGCTGCGCGGTAAGGATCGTATCCCGCACCAAAGGCGCGACATCCACGGCATCTTCCCCAACACCGAGCATGCCGTCTATTGGCGTTTCGCCGTCACTTGCCCGCGCGAGATCTTCCGAAAAAGAATATTCCTGCGGGGACGAAAACTGCCCCAGGCAGCGATCACAGACAAAGGAACGCAAAACGCGAACCGTGCCTTCGACTCTTAATGTTTGCCCCGTATTCATAAGGGCGCCGGAAACGAAAATCTCGCCTTCGAGCGTCGCGTTTTCCGGCATCGCATCCAGCGCCTCAGCTGTCGTCTGAAAGCGGAACTCCTCGCGTCCTCCAAGGACGTTCACGGCTCCGCCGAGCTTTACGAACATTCCCATTGCGCACCAACCTCAATCTATTATAGCGACCGCTCCCAGCCTTGTCAAGAAACTTTGCCCGCCTGCGTGCTCCGGGTTTTTTCCCTGTGGATCTAGTGGATAGGCTTTTTCCGTAAACGTCCGCCCACAATGTCGTGAATCTGATGGATCGTCACGAACGCCTCCGGATCTTCCTCCAAAACGACCTCTTTCAGCTTTCCCATTTCCAGACGGGTAACGACCGAATACAATATCTCGCGATCCTCACCCGTGTAGCCGCCCGCTCCGTGCAGAATCGTCACGCCTCGTCCCAGCCGGTGCAGGAGCGCCGCCGCCACTTCTTCGTTATGATTGGTAACGATCATAACCGCGTAAGACTCGTCCAGGCCTTTAAGCACAACGTCGATCATCTTGGAAATGACGAAATACGCAACCAGCGAATACATGGCCTTATCCCAGCCGAAAAGGAAACCCGCCGCGGAAAGGATAAAAAGATTGATGAACATGACGACTTCGCCGACGGAAAATACCGTTTTGCGGTCTAAAATGATGGCGACAATCTCCGTACCGTCAAGAGATCCTCCCGCCCGCATGATCAGCCCTACCCCGATCCCGTCGATAATACCGCCGAAAATGGCCGCCAGGAAATAATCCTGTGTAATCTGTTGCACGGGATTAAAGATCTCCGACCACAGCGATAAACAGACGATCGCCACCCCCGTGGCAATCGTAAAGCTCTTGCCAAGCTGACGGTAACCGATATAAAGGAACGGCAGGTTCAGCCCCACCATGAATACGCCCAGCGGCAATCCGGTAACCGCTGACATCATAATGGAAACGCCCACCACGCCGCCGTCGATGATCTGGTTGGGGATGAGGAAAATTTCCAAACCGATCGACGCAATGATCGCCCCGATGACGATCGTCAGATACTTGCCGATATAGCCGCGCAGCTTGCGTCGCGGCAAAGCTTTTCGTCGCGCCGCCGATTCCGCCGCTGACGCCGTTATAAGCTCCGGCGCGTCTCCCATAGAATCTCTTCCCTTCCTGAAATATTCCGCAATCGCAGCCCCTTGCCACGCCGCCAGGAAACAACGTCAGGCGCGCTTTTCGCGCCGCATGCCGCCTGCCCCATGGCAGCGCACGCGAAGCTGCCCCGTTACAAAGGAGCGCGCCGCATTTTCCGCCGTCTCAACCGCCGCCAGGCGCGCCGGTGTCAAAGCCAGCCCGTACGCTACCCGGGATGCCAGGCAGGCCGCGCTGGGCTTATCCCAGACTGAGAGGTTCCATTCTTTCGCCTGTTGACGAATCCGCGCCTTGTCCCAGCCCGCCGCCAGAAACGGCGATACGATCCGCGGCGCCAGCTCAGAAAGCGCCCGCATCCCCGGCCGATAGTCCTGCCGGTCATCCATATTGCTTCCCTCCGCCACATAGCGAAAGCCTGCCTGCTCCGCCCAGGCAGCGAGCTTAGAAAAACGCCCCTGTTTGCAGTAATAACAGCGCTCCTCATCGTTTGCCGTCAGCCGCGGATCGTCAAGATCATGCACCTCGAGCTCGACGTGGCGTATGCCGACAGCTTTCGCCAAACCGCGCGCCGCCTCACGTTCCTTCGCCGCCAACAGCTCCGATACCGCCGTTACCGCTACCGCCCGCTCATTGAGCACCAGCACCGCCGCTTTCGCCAGCGTAGCGCTGTCCACCCCGCCTGACAAAGCAATCGCCAGACTCCCGTAGCTGCGGATCCGTTCCAGAAATTCCCCCGTCGTATCCACGACCGTCAATCGCCCAAACGGCGCTCCAGCTCGGAGATCGCCGCCCGGCGCACCTTTTTAAGCGCTACGCCCTGCTCCTTCGCCAGCCGCCGGCAATCTTCATACTCCGCCGACAAAGCTACGATCTGTTCCTTATAGGCGCTGATTTTACAGGACACCTCGCCGTAGGGCGTCGTTACCATCGCCGTGCGGCGCACCGCTTCATAGCGGCGCTCGATCGGCGTCACCCGCAGGCCGATGCTCGTCGTTTCCTGCAGGACAATATCCGCGCAGCATTCTCGGTATTCCTCGTCCACCAACACAGACAGCATTACCGCCGGACGGTTCTTTTTCATGAGGATTGGCGTCGTCCAGACGTCGAGCGCCCCATTCTCCAGCAGGCGCTCGAAAACATAGCCGTAGTCCTGCGGGTTCATATCGTCGATATTCGTTTCCAACAGATACCGCCGCTCTTCGCGCTGCCCTTGATACTCGCCCACGTACACGCGCAACACGTTTGGTGTATCGAGCTCCCATGTCCCCGCGCCGTAAGCGATCTTCTCCGTCTGAAACTCCGACGGCAAATTTTCCGCGTATTCAGCCAGAGCCTGAAGTACTGCGGCCCCGGTCGGCGTCGTCAATTCCCGTTCTTCCTCATTATGATAAAAAGGAATCCCCCGTAAAAGCTCCGCCGTCGCCGGCGCCGGAACCATCATCCTGCCATGGGCACAGTTTACGTAGCCGCTCCCCGTATTGACCCGGGAAGTAAAAACTTTATCGATCTCCAGATATTCGAGCGCCAGCGCCGTGCCGACAATATCAACGATCGAATCCACCGCGCCGACCTCATGGAAATGCACTTCGTCCACCGGCCGTCCGTGAATTTTTCCCTCCGCCTCCGCGAGGCAGGTAAAAATCTCCATCGCCTTTTTCTTTACCGCGTCCGACAAAGCCGAATCTGTAAGCAGCCGTCGAATCTCCGCCATCGCTCTCGACGTGCTCTCTTTCTCTTCCGCGCCGTTCGGCGTTTCAACCTCCACATACGGCGCTTGGATCCCGTTACGGCTCACGCTCGAAACATTCAGCTTGAATTCCGACGCGGGAAGAAGTTTTTCCAGTTCTTCTTCTAAATGCTTTTGCGGCACCCCCGCTTGAAGAAACGCCCCCAGCAACATATTGCCGCTGATCCCGGAAAAACAGTCCAGATATATCGCTTTCATTTTCTCACCTCATCGCGTTGATCCGACTGGCCAGAACGCCCGCGCCGAATCCGTTGTCGATATTCATGACCGCCACCCCCGCGGCGCAGGAATTGAGCATAGCGAGAAGCGCCGACAAGCCGTGAAAGCTGGCCCCATAGCCGACGCTTGTCGGCACGGCAACGACCGGTTTCGACGTCAGGCCTCCCGCCACGCTGGCTAACGCCCCTTCCATCCCCGCCACAACAATCAGCACATTTGCCGCGCGGATCTCCTTTTCGTGAGCAAACAGGCGATGAATCCCGGCAACGCCCACATCATAGCAGGTATCGACGGCATTTCCCATAAGTGCCGCCGTCAGTTCCGCTTCCTTAGCCACGGGAATATCACTCGTTCCCGCCGTCAGCACCAGGATCCGCCGCGTCGGATCGGGGTCGGGCGCGGCGCGTTTAATATAGACGATCCGCGCCGTTTCCTCGTAGGTCGCCTCGGGCACCGCCTTTCGCACGGCGGCGGCCTGCTCCGGCGATACGCGCGTCGCCATCACACTCCGCGCGCTCTCCGCTGCCAGCCGCGTCATAATCGCCGTCACCTGCTCCGCCGTCTTTCCCTCCGCGTAAATGACCTCGGGAAATCCCTGCCGCAGCTCCCGCTGGTGGTCGATATGTGCAAATCCCATATCTTCAAAAGCCAGCTTTGAAACTGTTTCCACGCCCTGTTCGAGGGTCATTTCGCCCCTCTGACAGCGTTTCAAAAGCTGACGAATTGCTTCTTTATCCACCTCGACGCACCTTCCTTTAATAATACGCCACGTTTTCCCGGCCCCATTTCTCGCCACGGGCAAAAAACAAGGAGACCGATCCGCATCCCCACCGCCAAAAATCCCTGTGGCGCTGAGTCGATTAAATGGATCAAGCCCCCTGCAAATCGTCTATATAGAAGTAACGCGTACAGCTGAGGCTCAAGCCTCTCCTTCATCGAGCGGCGTCATCGGCTGCGGCGCAACGCCCTGCGGCGGCGATGGTTCTACCGGCGCTTGGTTCAGCGCCGCCTTCGCCTGCTGCAAAGTATCCAGCCCCTGCTCCAACGTCGTCATAGAATTACCGAGATGCGCCAGTATATGGTCAAAAACCTGATTCGCGTACTGATTCGCCTGATCGCATCGCTGCTGTGCCGCCTGCATCGTGCGCTCCAGGATCTCCTTCTCCTGCGCCTGCGCCTGCGATAAAATCAGCGTCGCCTTCTCCTCCGACTGCTTTACTACGCTGCTCTCATTCACCAGCCGGTTCGCGTATTCTTTCGCCTGCTCGACAATGCGCTGCGCCTCGTCCCGCGCGTCGGAAAGGATCGTGTCCTTTTCCTGCATGACCTGCTCCGCCCGCTGCAGCTCCAGCGGCAGTTCATTGCGCAGTTCATCAACGAGCCGGATAAGCTCCGGTTCCTCGATCAGGCATTTGTTCGTAAAAATAACATGACTGCCGTCTACGACAAGATTTTCAATGTCATCTAAAATGTTGCTTACCGCCATCTGTAACCAGCCCGCTTTCTATGTCGCTTTTCCACTCATAAGCCTCAGCCGCGCCGCTCGTCCCGCGCTCCTTCCGCCGCTACTTTCCGACGGATCGCTTCCTCAACGCAGGGCGGCACCAGCCCATGGACATTACCCTTGAAGAGCGCCAGCTCCCGGATGCCCGAAGAGCTGACGAAATAATACTCCTGGCTCGTCAGGATAAAAATCGTCTCTATATTTTTATCGAGATGCTTGAGCGTCTGCGCCTCCTGCATCTCGTACTCAAAATCCGTCACCGAGCGCAGCCCGCGCACCACCACGCGCGCGTTCTCTCGCTTCA